>NZ_JBHUMH010000064.1:0-248090 GCF_042684845.1 Paenibacillus yanchengensis
ATTATTGGGGTGATGTGAATTTGTCAAGAGGAACCTTCGTTCGCACTCCATATTTAGGGGTGAAACAATAAAAAGCCCTAGTCGAAAGACTAGAGCTAAAGCGGAAATTTAATTTCCGAGAGACTATATAATAAATATGAGGTGATTCAGATGATGGAAGAATTTTTGAATAAGATGTGTGATATCATAGGATCAGATATGAGATTTGAAATCAATTCAGAAACTGTAATTATAAATATTAAAGATACGGAATTAACCATCTCCACTGCTAATTTTGATGCTTATTTAACACAAATGAATAATTTATTGACTCATGATGAAGATATATTAATTTCTAGTCATTCATACGAAGTAATAATCGATTATGGAATGGGATTAAGAGAGGATAGTGTTGAATTTGATGATATACAGAATAATTTAAACTACCGTTTAGGCAGACCATCAATAGAATTTATGTTTTACTTAATACATAGAGCACATGGAATGGGGAGAATTGCACAAAGAAGACTAGGCTTACATATTCCTAATCACCGACTGGATTTGGACCACGAGTTACATTCATTTGAAGATTTATTATTCCTAATGTGCAGACGAGTCATGACTTTAAAAATCACTTCTGTAGATAATAAAAGTATGTTGGATTTCAAAAATTTAGGAAACTCTTTAACTTTTGAAGTGTCATTTAACACAGGTATAACTTGCATTCAAATAAGATATATAGATGAATTACTTTCTAATACTAAGATTAGGACTCGTAGAAATAGATTAAGTGATTGTGAAGCACCTAAAAGAATGTATGAATCTGATCTAATTTATCATTACTTACTTGGACAATCATCTCATCATTTAGAAATGAAATTTTTATCTTTTTATCATGTATTGGAACACTATTTTAACATTGTTTACACTAAAAATATGGTACAGAAAATACAAGATTTAATTACAAAACCATCATTTTCGCCTAAAAGAGAAACTGATATAGAAAAACTAATTAAAGAGGTAAAAAACAATTTTAAAATTGAATCCGAATCCCATAGTGCAAAAAGTGAAATAGAAGCATTAAAACTTGTCATGAATCAATATGTTGATATTGAATCACTTAAAATGTGCTTATTAGATTTTGATACTGATTTATTAAATTATTATTCAAACAATATTGTAGAGTTTTCACAAGGAACTCAAATTGACTTCAATGATTTAAGAAGTTTGCCAGGCAAATTAGCTCAAAGAATATATAAAACACGAAATGCTCTTATTCATAGTAAAGCTTATGAGAAAGAAAGATATATATCATTCGAACACGAGGGACAGTTACTACGAGAGATTCCACTTATTCAATCAATTGCTGAAGAAATAATAATTAAAACATCAAAAATAATTTAACTACCTCTCCAATATTATGGTTGTTGCATTGTATTGCTAGACAAGTTCCAAAGGATTCCATGAATTTTTCATAGCCATTTTTCAAATGGGCATCCTTGTCATTCTGATCAATTGGAAATTACTAGTGTCCCTCAATTAATTTCGGGAGGGTGAGTTACCTATACCATTAAATCAAAATCTCCACTTACTATTAACGAACTCATTGCTATTACCTTAAATGCAGGTTTCAGAGAGTCTAGTTATTCTTTGAATGACTAGACTGGATTGAAGTAATCACCTCAACATTATGATTTTCGGTAAAAATCTCAAAAACCTCATTCTGTTGGTATATTTTTATACTCAATACATACGATTAGGACTGTACTTTTAGTGAGTACAGTCCTTTTACTATATGTACCAAGCATTTTCGACAATACCTAAAGGGAAAATATGTATAATGTCGATTATTTAATAAAGTAGAAATAACGATGACAGAAAGAAGTTGAACGCGTGACTCTTTTGAAAGAAGAACTAACAATTATTAACTTACAAGAATTATTACGTTTAAATTTAGCTTTGCCCCTTTATCAACGTCCTTACCGATGGAGTGTTCAATCTGCGAATGCTCTGTTTTTAGATAACTTTGAATCCTATCAACAAGGTTTGCGTGAATATCGAGTAGGTTCAGTAATCTTACATAAAGAAAATCAGACCTATAATGTTGTCGATGGGCAACAAAGATTGACAACGATATCAATCTTATTACACTCTTTAGGACGATTTATTAGTGGATTGTTAACACAATATTATAGTGAAGCATCTTATCAAGCGATTATAGCCAATCAACAATTGTTTAAGAAGAGTGTATCCGAATTGTCAGAAAGTGAGAAACAAGGCTACAATTACCTGTTAACCTATTGTACCGCTGTTAAAGTGGTAACAGACGATGAACAAGAGGCTTTTCAATTCTTTGATTCGCAAAATTCGAGGGGCAAAACACTTGATCCCCATGATTTACTTAAATCGTATCATTTACGTGAAATGCAAGATGAAGTGGATGCAGCCTATACCGTCAAACTTATTGGGAGATGGGAGAACGTACCCGAAGTTGAGCTGCGAACGTTGTTTAATACATATTTATATCCGATTACGCAGTGGGTTAAAGGGCGTGATGGACTAGGTTACAACGTAAACAAAATAGGCATATTCAAAGGCATAAAAAGTGAGCAGACCTACAACTATGCTATTTATCACAAAGCCAGTCATATCTTTACTGAGCAGTTTAATAACAACGGCAACCATGAATTAATAGCATCGAAAGCCTTAAACCAATTTCAACTCATTCATCCTGTCGTTTCAGGTAAACGTTTCTTTCATTATGTAATGCATTATCATAAGCAGCTGCACGATGTCCGTTTGCTTATTCGTAAGTATCACAGCTCCAGTGAGGATGACATCAAGACTATTCTCCCTGACCAACGTTCGGGTGATACTTATATCAAACAACTCTATGAAAGCATTCTATTGTTTTACGCTGACCGATTTGGTATGGAGGCACTTACGCCTGCTGTTCTTCAGGTCTGTTACTCCTGGTGCTATAGCTTCCGATTAACGATGGAAAATGTGACCTTACTCGGCATTAATCGTTATGCTAGAGGATTGCATGATCGCTTGAATTTAGAGTTAGACTTGTTTGTGAGAATTGGGGAAATGAATGAGGCACATGATATTAAGCTTGTTATATTAGAGGAACCAGATATAGCAAATCAGTACAAGAAAAAGTACGAAGCGATATATAATCAATTAAAAGAATGGAATAGGTGGTAGGGATGAGTAAAGGGATTCATATTATAGGTGCAGACAAATTGTTTCTCAATGTCCGCTATAACGTACCTATTTACCAACGTAACTATGCGTGGAAAAGTAAAGAAATTGAAGCATTGCTTGATGATTTATACGGGGCATTTCTTGCTGAAAAGAAAGATTACTTCTTAGGCAATCTCATTGTGAATCAAACAGAAAATGAGCAATTCGATGTTATAGATGGACAACAACGCTTAACGACATTGTACTTATTGCATAGTTATCTTCACATGGGCATAAGTAGGGATGCTTTACGTTTCGAAGCAAGAGAAAAATCTAATCGTACCCTTGTGATGCTGAATGAACATCGCAGCGTGAATGATTTAGCAGAAGAATTAGTGTCTAGTGAACTAAATGAAGGCTATAAGGTCATAGAAAGCTATTTTAAAGCACGACATTACAGTAAAGAGGATTATATTACTCAATTCAAACGCGTCCATCTTGTGCGCGTTCAAGTACCGCAAGGGATAGACCTTAATCACTACTTTGAAATCATGAATACGTGTGGCGAACAATTGGAACTACATGAAATAGCGAAGGCTAAATTTCTTGAAGTGTTAATCAATGACCGAGACAGACATATGTACAAAATACAGGTTTTGTGAAACACTAAATTGATTCTAGCAAAAGTTACTAAAATAACGATTTGAAATCAAGAGTATTCTATATTATTATCTTTCTAAAAAATGACACCGTTTCTATATGTAGAAACGGTGTCATTTTATCTTTGCTTTATGAGTTAACAAACCAGCGCTGATTAGAACCACCATTAAATGACCACTGAATAGCTTGTCCTCCGTTAGATGTTGAGTAGTTCGACATATCCAAATATTTTCCACTGCCTCTGTTAATAATATAGGAAGAGTGACCTCTATCTGTACCAGTCGGAACAATACTCCATTGTTGATTTAATCCGCCATTATCTGGCCATTGAATTATTTTAGCGCCATCGGCTGTAGATGCTCCGTTAACATCTAATAATAGACCACTTTCTGCATTTCTGATATTAACATAGCCATTTTCTAGTCTTTCTATATACCATTTCTGGTCATTAACATCTTCCAATTGCCATTGTATAATATGTGCACCTGCTGATTGTTTATCGGCTCCGCCTACTCCTAGTCTTTTATTGCTATTTACATTGTGAATGAAATTATGTCTCTGAGGGTTACTGGCTTGCGTTGTGTCAATAAAAATAGTAGCTATTGTAGAGCCAATCAATATCAATGCCAGAGCTGCAATAACCCATTTCTTCATAAATAACTGTTTCATAGATGAGTTCACTCCTTTAAGATACTTTATTGTTTTTATTTCAATTTGAAGTAATATTATGTTAATTTAATAACTCTACAATATCTACCATATAGGAAGGAACCAACGTTCAGCAGGTTTATCCAAAGTAAAAATATATGGCTCCTGAATAGCTTGAGCTCCGTCGGCTCTTGAACCTCCTAGAATATTAAGATATTGACCACTACCTCGGTTGATGATGTAGGAGGAATGACCTCTATCTTTACCAGTCGGAACAATACTCCATTGTTGATTTAATCCGCCATTATCTGGCCATTGAATTATTATAGCACCTTCGGCTGTAGATGCTCCGTTAACATCTAATAATAGACCACTTTCTGCATTTCTGATATTAACATAACCATTGCCAATTGGTTCAATATACCATGCTTGATCATTAACAATGTTAGTCATTACATCGCCCCATTGTATAATATGTGCACCTGCAGAATATTTGTTATCCCCACCTATTCCTAACCTCTTGCTACTATTTACATTGATAATAAGAGCTTTATTCTGCGGATTGGAGGCTTGCGTCGTCTCGCTAAAGGAAACAGGTGCTGTAGAGCCAATCAAAACTAGTGCCATAATAGCTAAAATCCATTTTTTCGCAAATAACTGTTTCATAAATAAGCTCACTCCTTTAATTGTATGAAATGGATTTCATTAAAATCGAATGTTGAAAGCTTACCATTTCAATATAAATATAAATCGAACTAAAATAGACGTATTTACTACATTATTTCTATTGCATGTAACAATCTTCAAGTTAAGAGTAAACTGTCAAGTACTAAATACTACCTGGCGACAAATAAACTAACTTAATAAACCAACGCTGACTATAATCATCACTAAAATCCTGCTGAACGATCTGAGCTCCATTAGATAAAGATGAGTATGCAGTATCCAAATACAGACCACTACCTCGGTTGATAATATAATATGATCCGTCCTCATCTGCTGCAACGATCTTCCATTGTTGATTCCAACCGCCATTATATGGCCATTGAATAACTTTATCTCCAGGTAATAGAGATGCTTCGCTAACATCCAAATAGTCTCCACTCTCTACGTTTATAATGTATTTATAACCGTCTCCTGTACTTCTTATATACCATTTTTGATCATTCACATCTTCATCATTCCATTGTACAACATGGGCACCGTTAGATTTTTTATCATCACCACCGATTCCCAGAACTTTATCACTATATGCATTCCTAATAATATTAGCAGACGGCACACCTCTAGCCTGTGAAGCATCCGTAATATAAACAGGGACTAAAGATCCAATTAATATTAATGCCATAACTGCAATTACCCATTTCTTCATAAATAATGATTTACTCAAAAGACTCACTCCTTTAATTATTTTTAATAGGTTTCTTCATTAAAAGCAATATGAAACCCATTTCATATCTTTGTAAGAAAAAAGCACAATATTAACACGTGTTGGTTCTTAATATAGTCTCTATCACCTCCTTAAAAATATTTTTTAGTAGAATCTAACTGGGTTATAAGAACACTATCTTTCCTCTATTGTGAAAATATTGGCTATTTTCCTTACAATTCTTATTATAATAGAGTAAAATTCCATTGTAAGTAATAAATAACATAGACATAAATGTTAAAATATACAGTATGAAGTAAATTTACTTGAATTATGCTTATGAAAGTCTATTTGATACATTTTTAATCTTTTTAGAGTAATTATTATAAATAAAAACATAAATATTATTATGTAGACTAATTAACTATCTCTCCATCCTTCGTTTCATAAGGGATCGATTCTTTCCAGTCTAGTTGTGCTTGCTTCCCTGGATCCGTCGTCCCTTGTGGTAGCGACATCCGTCTTTCGTGTGTAAAGTAAGCTTCAAATGCAGGCTTTCGCACGATGTAGGCACGAAACGTAGAAGCGGAGCATTGTAGCCCATGATTATCTTTCAGATATTTTCATAATACACGCTTGTAATAAAAAATTTGCTTACTGTCAGTAGAAAGTAATGCAGCGATAGTATTATAGCATTTATCGATTTTAGAATCTCGATGTCTGGTTTGTTTTTTTTTTGTAAATCCGTTAAGATATTTCGCAATGGTACGACGATCTACTTCCAAATCTCACTGGGCGCACATGCTAAAAAACACCGTTTCTTTGTGTAGAAACGGTGTTTTTCTTATTCCTGATTAGCGCTATTATAAAAAGTCAACTATAGGACGAGTGACCTCTATCTTCGCCAGTCAATATAAAATATCATATTGCTTTCATTGTTAGCAAATAAGTGAAACCCATTTCATTAAAGGAAGTAATGGAGTTCTAGTTTTACTGTTGGATGAGAGTAATATGCGTATGTTATTGTACGATGCCATTATTAAATAAAACTAGTAACCATAATCAATTATAATCAATAAACCAACGTTGATTAGAGCCAGTATTAAGTGACCATTGAATAGCTTGACTTCCGTTGGATGTGGAGTATTCCGCAATCTCTAAATACTTTCCACTACCTCGGTTTTGAATATAGTACGATGTCTGACCACTTGTATTAGCTTGAATTAATTTCCACTGTTGATTCCAACCATCATTTTTCGTCCATTGAATCACTGTAGCCCCATCAGCTGAAGACGCTCCGTTAACATCCAAATAAAGTCCGCTTGCTACGTTTTTGAAGTAAACGTAGCCATCTCCTGTATTTACTATATACCAATGTTGATCCATAACATATTCTCGTTGCCACTGTACGACATGTGCACCGTTGGATTGTTTATCCGTACCACCGATTCCCAATACTTTACCACTATTGACATTTTTAATGACTCGCCATGGCGGTACGCCTGCCTGTGACGTCTCAGATAAGAAAACAGGTGTTGCAGAACCAATAAGTATAAATACTAACATAGCTATCAACCATTTTTTCTTGAATAACTGTTTCATAAGTTAAATCGACTCCTTAAATTTTTATTTAGTTAAAATTCAACTTTCCTGGTTAAACTGTCATTACGATACTAAAAATAGTAACTTGTTCGCAACAAAATAAATGAAACCCATTTCATTGTATCGTAAGATAATTTTTTACTGTTTGAAATTTGAGCATTACAATGAGGTTAACAGAAACATATCTGTAGGAACTAAATATAAGAATGTTATAAGTATCTATTCAAGTGATGTGGTATTAAGCGGGTTTTCTAGATGAGTTGTGTATCTTGCAAATTTCATAAATGTTACTAATAAGTTTCTATTATTATAGTGAGCACTTTAATGTTTTATCGTGTTGTCTGGTAGGAAGTTTTTTCTTTTTTAAATTTTTTCCACCTTCCTTTCAAACCTATCAGCTTGATACATAAGAATAAGCGATAGTTTGTATTAACAAAGAGTTATTTTCGCTTTGATTCTCTTAAAATATCACACTGACTAAAATACAATCAAAATATAGATCCTCCTCCTTTTATACTATAATTGGAATTAAAATCTACAAAACTAATTATACTAGTAAATACCTATATTGTAAACAATTAATATCATTACATGTATTTTATAACCATCGTAGTAAGAACTAAAAATTATTATTTTTGTGTATTTAGCAATTTTAAGTTAATAACTTAAAAAATATTATGTAAAATATTTTTATAAGAAACATACCTATTAATTAAAAAAACGCACAAATGAGCTGTTTTAATTTCTCACATGTACGTTTCTAGTATACGTTACTATATAGGCAATGTTATCAAACTTCCATCACAGCAAAATAGTTGCTTTCTATATCAGCAAAGTTAAATACTCGACCAGAAGGTAGTTCCATAATGTCTCCAACTGTAATATTGCTCGAAGTCAATCGGTGATATAATTCATCAAATTGGTTCGTGTGGAACATTAACGAAGGTGTTCCTAAATTCAATTCTGGACTCATCTTTGCAATCGCTTCTTTGTTATGCAATACAATAGTTGTAGCAGCACCTTTGGGAGCGAGTTCGATCCAATGCATGTGCTCATTTTTCATTTCAGAAATAACTTCAAAATCTAAATATTTTATCCAAAATTGTTTGACTGCTTCTAAATCATTTACATACACCATCACTTGACCGATTTTTGTTATCATCCATGTCACCATCCTTTAATTATCGAGCTATTTTTATAGTATATTCTATTTTGATATATTACAAACATTTTTTTAGAGTAATTAGTACAAACATAAATAATATTATGTAAACTATTAAAATGTAGTTATCACCTTTTCGAAATTTTAGCTAGCTAATATGACATTAGCCACCCACCCGATTACATCGAATAGCTGGCTAAATCAATTATTGATTATGCAATGTATAAGTTCCAATTATGTTTGCCCAGTTACCATGGTTTCATAAAATTGTTGGTAAAATAAATTATTGCTAATTAGATGTTCGTGCGTTCCTTGATCCACAATTGTTCCTTCATTCATGACGACTATTTTATCCGCATTTTTAATCGTTTCAACTCGATGAGCAATAATAATTGTAGTCTTTCCTACCATTAATTCCTGAACAGATTGTCTAATTTGCAGTTCGGACACATAGTCTAACGATGAAGTCGCCTCATCTAAAATAAGGATAGGTACATCTTTTAAAAATGCACGGGCTAGAGCGATTTTTTGTCTTTGTCCACCAGAAAGTGAAGTACCTCGTTCTCCCAACTTCGTATCGTATCCGTCTTCTAATAGCTGGATGAACTGATCTGAATATGATAATTTGGCAGCTGTAAGTATTTCATCATCTGAGCTTATTAGATTTCCATACTTTATATTATTTTTTGCAGAATCGGAAAATAACAATGATTCTTGCGGTACATAAGAAAATAATGGTCTGAAGTCAGACTGAAAATGATGCACCACTTCATTATCGATCATTATCTTACCGTTATGAGGTGAATACATCCCAAGTAGAAGTTTGACGAGTGTACTTTTTCCTGAGCCGCTAGGTCCTACTATAGCTACTGTTTCTCCTATATTAATCTCCAAATTAATACCTTTTAATGTTTCTACATCGTTGTAGCTAAAGTTTATGTCTTGAAATGAAATCATGGATGTGAAATTTTCTATAACACGTCTGCCTTGTATAAATACTGGATGAACTTGCTCACTTTTGATCTCTAGTGCACGTTCTCCAGCTGCCATCGCTTTTTGAATATTTGTCCAAACAGCGGATAAACCAGTAAACGGAGTTGTTAAATTGGATAATAATGAAACAAAGGCAATCAATTCGCCAACTGTCATGCTTCCTTTTACGACAAACAAAGCTCCTAAACCAAGTGAAATCATCGAAGTAGCGGAACCAATTGTACTAGATGTTGCATTAAATGCAGCACTCCACTTCGCACCTTTTACTTCATAGTGGTATGCATTATCAATCGTTGCCGTGTACTTTTTCGAAAAATGTTGCTCCAGTTGAAACGATCTTAACAAGCTAAATCCAAAGATAGAATCATTTATAGTAGACTGAATATCAGCTACAGCTTCTTGCTGTTTCTTACTATTTTTTCTGATTACTTTACCAAAAAAGTACCCGGTAACAACCGCTAAAGGTCCTAAAAATAGACATAAAATAGCAAGTACCCAATTAATCGTAGATAAATATACAAATGTTACAGCTGCAGCAAGCGGATGTCTAAATAAGTTAAATATATCATTACCAAGAATTCCACTCATTCCGTTAACATCGTTATTCAATCTCGCGATAATATCACCAGAACGGTTACGATCAACATATGACAACGGTAATCGAAGAAAATGATTAAACAGATCTATTTTGATTTCCTTTTTTATTCTATCAACATTTTTGGCATTAATAACTTTTGTAAAATAATTAATGATGAATCCACAAATCATCAGTACTATTCCACTTAATAACATCAGTTGAACCTTCTGCAAGTCTCCATTAACAGCAGCATCTGTCGTTGTTTTCAAAAACATGGCAAAAACTAAGTCTAATCCGACACCACTTGCTAACAAAAGAAAAACTAGGAAGTATGCAGCCCAATATTTCTTTATATAAGGTAGTAAATAATGAATAATTCCTTTTGAATCCACATTTATTCCTCCTACTAAAAATTAATAATCTTACAAATACTCACTCATTCTTAGCATGTCAACCTTGGAGATATAGAGAGTTTGAGATGTAATGAAGGAAAAGTACTTATTTGCATGACTAGATAATTTAAAATATACCAATTAATTGTAATAGTTAAAATGGGGCAATAGTCTTCTACGTAGGTTGAAAATGCTTAGATATTTATATTTGAAAAGATAACAAATAAAAACACCGTTTCTACGTGTAGAAACGGTGTTAAAATCTTTTTATAAGCAAGGACTATCTAAAGAACCAACGCTGATTGGGACCACGATTAAGTGACCACTGGGCAGTCTCAGCTCCGTCGGCAGTTGATTGGTCCGAAATCTCCAAGTATTTACCACTGCCTCGGTTTAAAATATACCACGAGTGACCTCTATCTTCATCGGCTAAAACAAACTTCCACTGTTGATTCCATCCACCATTATCTGGCCATTGAATCACTTTAGCACCATCGGCTGTAGATGCTCCACTAACATCTAACAAATCTCCACTTTCTAGATTTCTAATGTATACAAATCCGTCTCCAGCATCTTCTACGTACCATTTTTGATCATTAGTGTTTTCAAAGTTCCACTGTATGACATACGCACCGTCTGATTGTTTATTATCTCCACCAATTCCCAATACTTTACGACTATTTACATTTTCAAAAGTAATAATTCGTGGAGCGCTCTTAGCTTTGGTTGTCTCAGTAAATATAGCAGTAGCTGCAGATCCGAGCAATATAAGTGCCATAAATGCAATAACCCATTTTTTCATGAATAATTGTTTCATAAGTAAATTCGACTCCTTTAATTTTTAATTAGATTTCAACTTTTTGCAATTCAACTACTATTATCGATGATTAGAATGTCTCATACATTGTTAAGTAGAAAATGAAACCCATTTCATGAAATCGGGCAAAAGGATTCTATTTCTAATACTTGCGAGTGATCGCTTGTAATGATGCACTTCTTTCGAGTAGTAATAGGACTAATTTGTTAATTAGGAAGCATCTCGTACTTATATAGCTTTACATTTCACCTCCTTATCATGTCAGATTACATTAAAGAGTAAGGAGTAGATAGTCTTAAACCCAACCCAAACTACCACTGTTGTAACAATATAACACTGACACAAATCCAAATAGTAAGTACACCCTCCTTTTTTTATTTCATTATGAAAATAATGGAATTTGTAAATATGTTTAAAATTGTACCACTAAAATACTTAGATGTAAATAATTAATATGCTGCCTTTGTGTTTTATTTGGATGGATAAAGTGAATGTATTCCACAATTGAATAATGACTAAATCAATCATTCAATACCTAGTACCATAATCGGAAAACGCAGCAATCAAACCAGCATATGGTAAAATTCCGACAGCTACAGCAGGATAATATTCCTTCTGCCAAACTTATCAGATAATATCCCAACTAAGAAGGTGCCTATAACGCCGGCAGACATATACGTAAAGATACAAATATGGGCATTGCACGAGTATCCCAAACTTCATCATCAATTTGTATCCTCTCTTTTATGAAAGAAATAGTCTAAATATGTTATAATTAAATTGCGTTAAATCTATATTTAATGCAATTTTGTTTTAAATCGATTAGATTGGTGGTAGCTGATGAATAACACAGATGTTTTAGAGCAATATGACCGCGAATTGAAGCTGTTTTCTATCTATATGAAAGATAGAGAGTATTCTACAGCAACTCAATTAGGCTACATGCATGATATAAAACATTTTTTGAATGGGCTTGATGGAAAACCTGTTACGGAAGTAAATGATATTGATGTTTTGCAACATCTGACGGAAATTCGTGTTTCTGGTGCAGGAGCACGTTATCGTAATCGGTGTCAATCTGCAATTCGATTGTTTTATAAAGTTTTAGTGAGGTTTAAGGTAAGTACATCTAACCCTGCCATGGATATAGAAAAAGCAAAGGTAGAAAAAAATCGTCAACCTACTTACTTACAAAAACAATTTCTTGATGCCTGTTTGCAATTTGTAGAAAGTAAATATGTGATGAGAGATGTGGCGATTATAGCGTTGATGGCTTATGCTGGATTACGTGTGAGTGAAGTGGCGCGGCTTAATATTATGGATATTGATTTTTTGGAAGGACGAATTGGCGTATTGGGAAAAGGAGAAAAGTGGCGATATATTCCTTTGCCTGAAGAATTGCAACAATTGTTAGATTTGGCGCTACAGCAACGAATTGAACCACGTAACAAACGTGATGAACATGCATTTTTTATTTCACAGTTTGGAAGAAGGATTAGTAATCGCATGGTACAGACAATAGCAGATAAAACGTTTGCCACTTTAATCGAACACTATCCTCAATTTAAAGGTCAAGCGTTATCGGCTCATAAACTGCGCCATTCATTTGCAACAGATTTATTGCGTAATGGCGCAGATTTACGAACCGTTCAAGAATTGCTTGGTCATGAAGATATTTCTACTACCCAAATCTATACGCACGTAATGGATGAGGCGAAACAAGCGGCGATGAGTAAAGTACGCCCTACCCTACCCTCTTTTGTTCATCAGCGAATAAAAGAAGAAAAAGTTTAAACTATTACTTATGAAAAGCTTGGATTTGATCTAGTTAAAGCTTCTTGTAAAATAGCTTCATGTACTGGTGTTATATGTTTATAGTAATCGGCTAGTTGCTCAGGTTGGATGAAAATTCGCTGTGCTGCTTCAAATTGTGCAGCGAATGGTAATATTTCAGTAATGTCCATTTTATAAAAAACTTGATAGCCTATTTTCGGATATGGACTGCTTTCGGTCCATCGATCGTTCAAATGATGATCAACTGTAACATACCCTAATAATGTGACATCTCCCTGTACATAACCTTCTTCAAAAACTTCTCGTTTGCAACACTGTTCTGTTGTTTCTCCTTGTTCTATATGCCCACCAGGTATATCCCAACCACGATCTAATAAATCGACAAGTAACAGTTTATTGTCCCAAAAACAATAACTATGTACACTTGTAATTAATGATGCGGTAGGTAATTGAGAACTACTCTGCCAACTAAGCTGAACAGTTCCTCCACCCCAGTTAACCAATGTTGTTGTCATAAATTAAACTCCTTCAAGTTGTTATGCCTTAATACAGTGTCACTATGAAACTATTATGTTGAAAAGTAAGACTGCAACTGCTTTACGGTATTTTCTGGTCGTTTTAAAGATAAATATTCTTGTTGTAAAAAATTCAATACATTCATATCACTTGTTTCTAAAATTCCAGTACTAAAACGTGGTACGATGCGTATGAAATTGCTTGTCGCTTTATCATCTTCCTGCGATAAAAAAACGGTTAAATTAAAACTAGCTAAACCCGATTCTTGAAAATAGTTAAAAAAGCGCAGCATACTGTTTGCTAGATCGTCCCAAAAACGTTCTGTTATTTGTTTTGGCAATAAGCCGATAAAATCATAATGACTTTTTGGTGCAAATGCATGTAACCAGTCGATTTCGCCATGTTTTCCGATATATCGTTCGTTTAAGCGTAGTTCTTCATATAGCAATTGTGTGAAAAAAGTCTTCTGGTGAGTAGCATAATAATGTTGCTGAGCTTCTGTCACTATTCGTTGTTCATTCGTTGGTCGTTCTGAAGCCATCACATGTAAATGAGGGTGCAATATACTGCCTCCCGATGGGGGTAAATAGTTCCAGTTGATCGTTTTATACAGTGGCTTGCTTGGATCGAATAACGCCAGCTTCAGTAAATAATCATAAGCAGTTGTGAAGCTTCTTGCGATCGATTCGCTAGTCCATTCCACTAATGTAACATAATGTTGCTTCGTCATTCTAACAACTGCGTTATGTTTTGTATATGGAAATATATTTGGGAATAACACTGTTTCGTCTTGTTGCAACCGTCCCAAGTCTAATAAGTTTTTTGGATATTTGGGTGTTCTCTCCCAAATGTTTTCATCGCAAAAAGGACATTTTGCACCACTTGTCATTGCCGCTTGTTCACTATAATTTGGCGACACGAAATTTATTCCTGGGTCGAATAAAACACGCGAACTAAACTTAGTTAATGGATCAAGGCGGATTTCCGTCGGTCGCTCTATCAGTTGTCCTGCTTGCATCGGATCGTGGAAAGTAGATACTTCCTCATAACTATCAAATAAAATAGTCATACTTAAATTACCCCTTCCTTACATCTCGTAATATATATGTTATTCCACATTTTTCTCGAGAAACCTCTTAATTTTTTTAGTGTGTTTCAGTTGGAAAATAGAGCAAACAAAATATAATTACGTAATTATTATTATGTAAACTAATTAAACATGTCGGAATAATCGTTATAATATAGCTTGTCATATATTGTAAATTATTTAATTCAGCAGTTTATCTGTATACCATTAATAATATTATTTATGTATTGTTTAGATTACTATCATCAATTATTATCGTCTACTTTAAATGCTGTTGAAAAAGGTTACTCTCATGATTTATCGAAGGGCAAATTGTAACTTTGCGGAATGGCGGTTTGCAAATACACGCTAATACGGACTTTAGAGGGCTTATGCAAAACTGCTTGATTCAACTTGAGGAATCAAATATAGCGGAATTGACAAAAAACTTAAATGAAGTAGTTGCAATAACAGAAAAAATAAGACAGGAGTCTAGCCGTAAAGAAATTGTAGCATTAGTAGAGGAACTCCATCAGTTTCTTTCGAAATTTGAGTTTAAAACAGAAATTTAACTAATAAAAGGTCATCATTAACTGATTAGAAATCAGTCGCAATTCCATTTATTTATAAGAATTACGACTATTTATCTCTTAGTTTTTAAACTTATAGTATGAAATCACTGAAGATTTAACTAGTTTTTATTACGTGTTTTCGTTGTTATAGCCTAGTTTTCCTTTGGCATATTGTATGGCATCGTCGGTTCTAGCGAACAAATGTTGCTCACCGATCGTTTTTATTAATCCGGTTCGTTTTATTACATCGAGTGGTTGTGGCTGTATGCCTGCTATCAAGACGATACAACCGTAAGATTGCACTCTTTTTATCAAATTAGCTACATTATATTCGCCTGTTGTATCCATGAACGGCACTTTTTTCATCCGTAATAGTAACACTTTCGGTTCGGTTTGTAATAAATCAATCATCGATTGTTCAAACATGTTAGCTGCTCCGAAAAACAGAGGCCCCTTCACCGTATATACGCCAATGTCAGGATATAATTCAGTTGGACTAGCATTAACACGATGTTGGCTTATGTGATCATTATTGGTGTTATTGCTCTGCACTACATGTGGTAGATCTTCTTCAAGCTCCACTTTGTCCACTTGCATTACATCAGCCATTCTTTTGACAAATATAATGATGGCTAATACTAACCCTACTTGTACAGCTATCGTTATATTTGTAAATACCGTCAATAAAAATGTAACGACTAATATAAGCGAATCTGATGTTTTTGTTTTTAAAACGTGAGCAAAGGTTTTTCGTTCACTCATATTCCATGCTACGATCATCAGTATTGGAGCCATACTAGCAAGTGGAATTGCTGAAGCGTATGGAGCGAACAACATGAGAATTAGCAGTACGACAACGCCATGAATAATACCAGACATTGGTGAGACAGCGCCGGTACGAATATTAGTTGCCGTTCGAGCAATCGCACCAGTCGCTGGAATACCTCCAAATAGAGGTGTTACGATGTTGGCTACTCCCTGCCCGATCAATTCTCGATTACTGTTATGCCGTGAACCGGTCATACCATCAGCAACGACAGCAGATAGTAATGATTCTATGCCGCCTAATAGCGCTATAATGATAGCTGGCTGTAGCATAGTCAATACTCTTTCCATCGTTATAACAGGCATTTGTAACTGTGGTAATTGACTTGGAATGGCTCCATAAGCTGAACCGATAGTAGCTACTTGACCACTAAAGAATAAGGCAGCTACTATACTTGACACAAGCAAACCGACTAAGGAACTCGGTATTTTGGGAAACAGTTTCGTACTAATGAAAATGGAGATTAAACAGATAAAGGCGATTAAAATACTATACAAATTAACTGCATCCATATGCATTATTATTTCACGCATATTAGGCAAAAAGTTTTCATGCTTGGGAATATCACTTAATCCGAGAAGGTTAGCTATTTGCCCGCTAAAAATAATGACAGCAATACCAGATGTAAATCCTACAATTACGGGTCTCGGAATGAATTTAATTAAAACACCGAGTTTAAATACACCCATTAAAACTAATATAATCCCCGCCATTAATCCTGCTAACAACAAATTTTCGTAGCCATGCTGTAACACGATAGCAAATAATATGGGAATAAAAGCTCCGGTTGGTCCTCCGATTTGAAACTTAGAACCTCCGAATAGTGATATAATAATTCCTGCAATAATGGTAGTGTATATGCCGTATTCCGGCTTTACACCAGCGGCTATCGCAAAAGCCATACCAAGTGGAATGGCAATAATCCCTACGATAATGCCAGAAATAAGGTCTTTTTGAAAGGAATGCAAGTTGTAATCAGTAAATCTACCTGTCCATTTCATACAACACACCTTCTATTATTTATATATTTGATTATTTGAATATTTAGAACAAAAAATAACACGAATGCTATTCGTTACGAATAACTTCTAGGATGGAGATGGTATCTACTAAATGATTATCAAAAATTTGTTTGGCTACAATTAGTAGCTGCTTTATCAGTGGATCACGTAACGAATAAACGACAGTAGTCCCCTCTTTTACACCTACGACAACATTTTTATTGCGTAAAACGGCTAATTGCTGCGAAACGGCGGAACCTTCAGAACCAAGTATACTTTGCAATTCATTTACATTTTTATCACCTTCACTTAATATTTCTAAAATTCTAATTCTCATGGGATGTGCTAACGCTTTAAAAAAATCGGCTTTAAATTGTTGAATATTATGCTGCATAGTATTGCACTCCTTAGACTGTTCACTGCTTCTATTATACCATACGATTACCTGATCAAAATTAGTCCATCTGGTGAGGAAAAAGTGGATATTTGATTACAATTCCTTTATTTTTTAAGTTTAGTAGACATTCTTGTAAATATAGATCGTTATGTTCAGGATAGATGATAGTACCGAGCAATGCTTGGTTATAAATAGTGAGTGCATCGCTATCTTGTCTATATTCTTCTTCTATCGTAGTACTAACTTGAAATCCTCGTTGTTTCATTTCGTCTATTATTAGTAATCCATATGCATACAAATAACTAAGTGGATGATCATTGACATAGTTAACGACAGAATGATTGACTTTGCCTCGACGTTTGATCATTGCTAAAATCATTCTTATTTCCGTATGTTGCCCACCTAATTGATTGGAGCTTCCTTTGAAATCTTTTACACTAGGTAAGTGTTGAATTAGGGATTGATGCCATATTCGCATGATGCTAACCTCTTTTCTTCGAAAAAAACCGGACTTGTCAACATAAGTATAAACTTATGGACAAGACCCGGCAAGTTGGTATGGTTAAGACTGATGATTTATTTTATATTATAAAGTGGTATTCCAATCGGCTGCAAATTTCTCGATTCCTTGATCGGTTAACGGATGTTTAGAAATTTGTTCGATGACTGCATATGGAATCGTTGCAATATGAGCACCAGCCATGGCGACTCTCGTTACATGATCAGGATGGCGTACAGATGCTGCTATTATTTGTGCATCTAGTGAGTGAATACGGAACAACTCAGCAATTTTACTTACTAACTGTACCCCATCTTCCGAGATATCATCTAAGCGACCGAGAAATGGTGATACATACGTAGCTCCAGCTCGTGCTGCTAGTAATGCTTGGTTGACAGTGAAGATCAGTGTAACATTCGTTTTAACGCCTTTTTGCGTCAAGTAACGGCACGCTTCTAGTCCTGCAATGTTCATCGGTAGTTTTATAGTTATATTTTTGTCGTAATTATTGATTTTAATAAGCTCATCTGCTTCTGCCATCATTTCTTCTGCTGTAATCGCCAGTGGTGTTACTTCAGCAGATACAGATTCTACTAGTGGAACTGCTTGTAAAATTTGTTCGATACGATCTTCGAATTTAACGCCTTCCTTAGCAACCAAAGATGGGTTAGTTGTTACACCAGATAGAACGCCAAGTTTATATGCTTGCTCGATTTGTTCCAAATTTGCAGTATCAATAAAAAATTTCACTATAATCCCCCCGATTATGTTATGCAGTTTATATTTATATTCTTAATAAGCAGATAATATCCACTTAAGAAAGCAATGATTTTGCTTGTTCTACAACGTTGCTCACCGAAAATCCAAAATGCTCCATCACTTGCGATCCAACACCAGAAGCTCCGAACGTATCAATTCCGATAATTAAACCATCAGGAGTAGCATAACGATCCCAGCCCATTGATATTCCCGCTTCAATCGTTACTCTTTTTGTTAAAGCTTTAGGTAATACGGACTCTTTGTATGCTGCTGATTGACGCTCAAACAGTTCACGGCTAGCCATTGAAACTACTCGCACCGAAATATTTTCTTTTTCTAGCTCTTCTTTGGCAGCAACAGCTAGCGAAACTTCTGAACCAGTAGCGATTAAAATGAGCGCTGGTTGTTCGTTTGTTTCTGTCAAAATGTAAGCACCATGCTCGATTCCAGCTACGTTTGCTTTTGTTTGTGTAAATACAGGCAAGTTTTGACGACTAAGCACTAGTGCTACTGGTCCTTCTTGCTGTGATAAGGCATACGCCCATGCGTTGGCAGTTTCATTAGCATCCGCTGGGCGAATAACAGTTAGCCCAGGAATCGTACGTAGTGCTGCCAAATGTTCCACTGGTTCGTGTGTTGGACCATCTTCGCCTACTGCAATGGAATCGTGTGTAAAGACATACGTTAACGGTAGTTTTTGTAATGCTGCCAAACGGATAGCAGGACGCAAGTAATCGCTAAATACAAAGAACGTACTTACGAATGGTTTTACTCCACCATGCAGTGCCATTCCGTTACCAGCTGCTCCCATTGCATGTTCTCTCACGCCAAAGTAAACGTTACGTCCACTATTGGACTCTACAGCAAATTTTTGCTCGCCTTGTATATCAGTCATCGTAGAACCTGATAGATCGGCACTTCCTCCAAAGATAGAAGGTACATGCTGCAAATAATGATTGATTGCTTTTCCACTAGCTACACGAGTAGAGATCGATTGACCCGCTTCGAATGTAAGTAGCTGCTGTGATTCCAATGGTGCACTTCCGTCAATTGCCGCTTCTAGTTGTTGAGCAAGTTCTGGGTATTGCTGCTTATACTGTGCATATCGTTCATTCCATGCTTGTTCTGCTGCGACACCTTGTGCTTGAATAGCTGCAAAATGTTCTCTCACTTCGGCAGGTACAGTAAATTCTTCCTCATATGGCCAGCCATAACTTGCTTTAGCGAATGCTGATCCTTCTGCGCCAAGTGGTGCTCCATGAGCTTTATTTGACCCTGCAACAGGACTGCCATAGCCAATAACAGTACGGATTTCTATTAGTGTTGGTTGATTGGTATTTTCTTTGGCTGCAGCGATTGCCGCTGTAATTTTCTCTACGTCGTTACCATCTTCCACACGTAGATATTGCCAGTTTATCGATTCTGCACGTTTTTGAATATTTTCACCAAAAGATAAAGTTAAATCTCCATCTAACGAAATGTCATTGGAATCATACAATACGATTAGTTTATCTAATTTCATATGACCAGCCATAGACATTGCCTCGTAAGCAATACCTTCCATTAAACAGCCATCGCCAACTAAAGCGTAAGTGTAATGGTCAACGATATCGAGATTAGATTGATTAAATTTTGCTGCCAAATGTGTTTCTGCCATTGCCATACCAACAGCCATGGCTACCCCTTGACCCAGAGGTCCCGTTGTAGCTTCTACGCCATCGGTATGACCGTATTCTGGATGACCAGGTGTGCGGCTATTGAGTTGACGGAATTGTTTTAAATCGTCTAATGTTACATCGTAGCCACTTAGATGAAGTAAACTGTATAGTAATGCTGATCCATGACCTGCCGATAGAACGAAGCGATCACGGTTAAACCATTTGGAGTTAGTAGGGTTATGCTGCATCATTTTGCTAAATAACGTGTAAGCCATTGGAGCTGCTCCCATAGGTAAACCAGGATGACCAGAGTTGGCTTTATTAATCGCATCAATGGATAATGTTCGAATCGTATTAATAGCTAGTTGTTCTACTTCTTGTTGCGTTAATGTTTGTGTATTAGACATACGTTTTTTCCTCATTTCTTTCTGTAATTAAAGTTTCCTGTTCTAGAGTAGGTTCATCGAACCACCAGTGAAATCCATCCTTGTTTAATAACTCATCCGATTGCTTAGGACCAAAGCTTCCTGCTTCATACAAATGCAGTGGCACTGTATTTGCTGCAAAAGCATCTAAAATCGGTTGAACCCACTTCCAAGATAGTTCGACTTCATCCCAATGTGCAAAGAATGTGGCATCTCCATGCCATGCATCGTGAATTAAATTTTCATAAGCTTCGGGTAGATCTTTGCTATCCACTTGGAAATCAAGGAATAACGGCTTTATTTGCTCTTTATAAATAGGGTCTCGCGCATTGAGTTGGAAAAAGATACTTTCATCTGGCGCAATTTCAAATACAAGTAAATTTGGAACTGGAATATCTGCTCCAGTGGATTGCTTAATTGGCTCTTTGAACTCAATAACGATCCGGGTAGATTTTTCTTTCAATCTCTTCCCTGTCCGAATATAAAATGGAACGCCACGCCAAAAGTAATCATCTATTTCTAATTTTGCTGCAATAAACGTATCGTTCATAGAGTCATTTGCAATACCTGGTTCTTCTCGATAGCTAGTAACGGGTTCGCCATTAATCGATCCGCTATTATACTGACCACGAATAACTTGATTTGACACTTGATGCGGGTGCAACGGCTGCACAGCTTCCATCACCATTTTTTTCTTAAAACGAACAGCTTCTGTTGTACTATTGTTAGGAAAATGAGCGGTTAGCATCATCAACAACTGTAACATATGATTTTGGAACATATCACGCACAGCACCAGTTTTGTCGTAATAACCGGACCGTTCCTCTACCCCTACCGTTTCATTTGCTGTAATTTGAATGTTTGCAATATATCGATTAGTCCATAGCGCTTGAAGTACTGGATTTTTTTGTTGTAATACTTCTAAACGCTGTACCATAGGTTTTCCTAAATAATGATCAATGCGGAAAATTTCTTCTTCTTTAAACGTTTCATTTAGTTTGCGATTCAATTGTCGAGCCGATTGTAAATCATGACCAAATGGCTTTTCAATTACAAACCGCTTCCAACCTGATTCCGAACCTAATCCACTTTGATCAATGTGCTCTGCAATCATTTCGAAAAATTCTGGACCTACGGACAAATAAAACATTCTATTCGGTGCGGCACCTAGCTGTTGTTCTCTTGTTTCAATCATTGTACGCAATTTTACGTAGTCTTCCTGTTTATTAGCATCTAATATACAAAATTGGAAAGACTCCAAAAACTTTTCTAATTGGGCTGGATCTTCTACTTTTTTTCTTGAAAAACTGTGAATAGATTGAGCTACATTAGCTTTGAATATATGATCGTCCCATTGTCTTCTCCCTAATCCGAATACAGTAAACTGAGCGGGCAGTTTCTGATCAAGATATAGATTGTACAACGCTGGGAATATTTTTCTTTTGGCTAAATCGCCTGTAGCCCCGAATAGAATAAATGAAGCTGCATCCATCATTTCTTCCTACTCCTTCCAAATCGGTATTGTTCTCTATGTCGGCTGTCGTATGAGACAGCTAGTAATTATTTCATAATTCTACTATAATACGTTTTAGGATCATACATGTAATTAATATATTTGACAGGAGATATAGATGGTGTCTATAGGTAACAATTACGAACTATACAAAGTTTTTTATTGGTCGGCAAAGACAGGCAGTTTGTCACAAGCAGCTAGAGCGCTTTATTTAACACAACCGAGTGTAAGCCATGCGATTAAGCAATTAGAGGATAGTTTTGGTATCACACTGTTTCATCGAACTGCCAAAGGAGTTACGTTAACATCCGAGGGAGCAATATTATATTCTTATATTGAACAATCTCATATTTTAATAACTGTAGCAGAAGAAAAAATGGCGGCGCTTAAAAATTTGGAAAGTGGAGAATTACGAGTTGGAGGAAGTGACTCGCTGTTCAAACATTATTTGTTACCGTACCTCGAACAGTTTCATCAGCAGAATCCCGGTATTCGAGTACATTTGCACCATGGTACAACACCAGAAGTTATTTCTTTTCTCAAGGAAGGTCGCGTCGATCTTGGGGTAGTGCGCTTACCTATCGTAGATCCGCAATTAGAAGTACAAGAAAGTATTCAACTGCAAGATTGCTTTGTGGCAGGGACGAAGTATGCTCATTTGCAAGGTGTTGCTTTATCTATGGAGCAGTTAATGAACAATCCAATTATATTGTTTTCTCGAAATAGTCGTGTACGGATGGCGATTACAGAACTTTTTCAAAGCTACGGTTATACGTTAAAACCTGAATTTGAAGTTGGTAGTGTTGATCTACTCATTGAATTCGCTCGTAAAGGTTTGGGAATTTCATTTGTGACTAGGCAGTTTGTCGCCAAAGAGTTAGAGGAAGGATCACTGTTTGAAATCAAGCTTGATGTACAGCTCCCTCCCTCGCAAGTTGGTACGATGATTATGCGCAATATGCCACTATCTAATGCTGCTTCTCATTTTATCGAGCTTATTCATGCGGATTAGTAAGATCCCTCCGTGTCTGGAGAGTTCTTTTTTATGAGTGATAAACTGTACCAATTGCAGCTTGTTCGTTAAATTGATTAACGTGTCCCGTTAGATGAACGTGTTTACTGTCGTAATTCCACTCTCGAATGCGATAGGGTCGTCATGTTCCAATCCGAACAACGCTTCCTGAAGAGCGAAAGTTCCCTTGTAGAAAAGCACCCGGTCCATCATGTTACTAATGTTAGGGTTACGCTTCCCGATCATTTGAAAGAAGCTTTCTCCGTAAGAAGCAAGCAGCGCAGCGTAATCAACGGCTGGGTCACCAATGCAGGCTGATCCGAAGTCAATAATGCCAGATATCCGATTGGTCGATGTATCGTATAAAATATTCGCCGTACCAAAATCGCCATGAATAATCGATGGAATAATCTCGGCATTCGTTTTAAACGTGAAAAAGTCTGTAAAATGCTGATCCGTCCAATGGCACGCCATTTCCGTCATATATTGTGAAGTTCTAGTAAAAAGTCGCTAAGTTGATCGGCAATACGCTGCCGACCCTCCTCTTCTAAAATATCTGCCCGTCCATTAATAAAAGTTCCGAATTAATTTTTGTATTATGTACCGCAATAAGTTGAATAAGGTTTGCTACATGTATGTGGTAATGCTGCAAACGATATTTGCTCCTCATTATATGCGAACGGTTGTTGCAACTGGGTAATAAATGAATCTAGAACGCTGGCATCTTGATTTTCTGTAGCTTGGGCTAACAGTTGTTCAACGAGGTGATTACGAGCGATGATTGCTGGATTCACCTGCTTCATCGTGTCATAACTAGCAGCAGCTTGATTATTGGCTTGCGCTAACAATTGTTTATGCCAGTGCATATACCATTGTTGCCATAACTGAAAAGATTGTGCCAAATCTAATGTAGCAGCGTCGGCTTTAGTCCAAATGTGATAATCTATCATGACTTTGATCCATTGGTCTATATTGTTCGTTGCTAACTGCTCATGCAGATTAACCTCACTGTTTCTACTAATGGTTAGTAAGCGAAACGTATTTGTGAAATCGGCTTTACTTTCTTCCATCCATTGCAGTAAATCAGACAGCAACCGTTTCGTATGATCAGTTACTTCTGTTAGTCCAAGTTTTTTGAACATACCTGATTCCCAATGTATATGAAAACGAGCAGGAAACTGTTGGAGAATAGCTTCTGCTTTTCCAATCGCAGCTTCTTCTTGTTCAGCTAACAATGGTAACATTGCTTCTGCAAGTCTTGTTACATTCCATAGTGTTATATTGGGTTGATTTTTGTAAGCATATCTACCATGAGAATCGATTGAGCTAAATACAGTGTCGGGAAAATAAGTATCCATAAAAGCGCATGGACCATAATCAATCGTTTCACCGCTGATTGTCATATTATCGGTATTCATCACCCCGTGAATAAAGCCTACTAATTGCCACTGTGCAACAAGACGACATTGCCTCTCCATAACAGCTTCCAAAAAAGCACCGTAACGAGCTGGTTTAGCAAGTTCAAGTAAATGGCTATCATGACGCCAGATTGCATAATCAACTAATTGCTGTAGCTGTTCAACTGTACCCCAATTGGCAGCATACTGTATTGTACCAACGCGCAAATGACTAGCAGCAACTCTTATTAAAATTGCACCCGGTAGTGGCTGCTCCCGATAGACAAGTTCACCACTAGCAACAACTGCTAAACTGCGAGTAGTCGGAATTTGTAATCCATGCATTGCCTCACTAATAATATATTCTCGAAGCATTGGACCAAGGGTAGCTCGACCATCTCCACTACGTGAATATATCGTCGGACCAGCTCCTTTTAATTGAATATCTAATCGCTTCCCAGTTGTCATAACATGCTCACCTAACAGTATAGCTCGTCCATCCCCTAACATAGTGAAATGTCCAAATTGGTGCCCTGCGTAAGCTTGGGAAATTGGTTGAAAGTTGTTCGGCAATTGGTTGCCTGACAATAAATGAGCGATTTCTTCATCAGACATCGTCCCTTTACTAAGTTCTAAATAATCAGCTAAACTATCATTAAATAGAACAAGTTCTGGTTGTGCAACACTTGTTGGCGACTGCTTAGCAAAAAAAATCTCTGGTAGTTGTTGATAACTATTGTCTAGTTTCCATCGTTGTAGTAATGATAAAGTCAAATGAAGCCCTCCTTTTTTTGAATAAGTACTTATTATTTGTTAAATAGCAGCTCTCCCAATTAGACCAGACAAAAATACAACAATCAAAACAGGAATTAAAGTATATAGTATTCCAAATTGTTGTCCTAACATACTAAGAAACGGTGGTCTTACGAGAAAGGCAATATATCACCTTACCAAACCGATCCGAAGAAAGTCACATATTATTTTACATACACATACTATCATATTTTCACCACTGTAACACGCTAGTGTCTTAGAGTCTGAATAACAAGATATAAATAATTATTATGTATACTTAATCCCATTAATAATTAATGACACTAATTAATTTAGATCCCAACAGTATGAACTAGTAAGTAACGTAACGATATATAAAAAGATGCCTTTATAGGCATCTTTTTTGCTTAATTATGTTGTACACGATTTATACTTCGATGATATGCAACTATTTCATCATAGGATTGCGTTCCGCCAAAGATATCTAAAGCACTCCCAACGGTAATATCTAATTTGCTGTTGCTTATATTTCGAAACAATTGCAAATCAGATAAAGATCTTGCTCCACCAGCATAAGTGGTTGGTATTGTTGTCCACTGCGCTAATTGTTGAACTAACGTTTGTTGAATACCACTTTGTTTTCCTTCAACATCAACTGCATGGATTAAGAACTCATCACAGTATTGTTCTAAGTATTTAATGTTTTCTTCATTAACTTCAAAATCGCTAAATGTATTCCACTGATTAGTAACAACATACCAGCGTCCGTTTTTTTCTTTGCAACTTAAATCAATAACCAAATTTTCTTTACCAACTAGTTGGATTAAATCAAGTAAATTTTGTTTGTGTAGCTGTCCATCTCGAAAAATAAATGATGTTACTATGACATGTGTTGCACCTGCTTGTAAATATTTCTCTGCATTATCCAGATGGATTCCTCCGCCGATTTGCAAACCGTTTGGATAAGTTTCCAGAGCAGCAAGAGCAGCTCGTTCATTATCCGGTCCAAGCATTATAACATGACCACCGCTTAACCGATCTCTTTTGAACAAACTAGCATAATAAGTGGAATCGAATGCTGAAACAAAATTTTCTGCTACACGATTAGAATGTAACGTTTCACCGACAATTTGTTTTACTTTTCCTTCATGTAGATCAATACAAGGTCTAAATTTCATCACTATTGCTCCATTCCTATGAACTCCCTACACTATTTCCAATCATTATATTTGAATACACTTTTACTAGAATAACACTTTCGTCATTAAGTTAAAAGGAGCATTTTATACACTTTACGTTCATTGACTCATTATTCACTCATTGCACGAATTAATAAAATGATTGCTTATGCATAAAACAGGGAATATTGTTAACAACTAATAGAGGTAGAAAAATATCAATTATTGTCGTTATTTGAATATAGGAGGTGAATAATTTGGAAAATGATTCAAGTGAGCAGCTACAACTTAGTAATAGTTTACATCAAAATATACATGATATCACTACTGCATTAGGCAATAGTTCAGATATGCGTATCAGGCGTATTCTTATGGAAAATGGCGATAAAACGCCTATCCAAGCAGCTTTAATCCACTTTGATGGTATGATAAATGAACAATATTTGCAACGAGGTCTTGATTATTTGCTGAAAGTAGATATGGCAACATTAAAGATTGATAAAAATTTGTCAGAACTGCAGCAACAACTTCATGCATTAAGTTATAAAATGCTACCTATCCACACTGTTAAATTTGTTTCAACTGTTCGGCAAGCAGTTAATTATATGTTGCAAGGAGAAGTAATATTATTACTAGACCAACATAGCAGTGCGTTAGCTTTACAAATGAGTCAAAAATCAGGAAGAAGTGTTGAAGAGCCTTCAACAGAAACGATTATTCGTGGACCACGAGAAGGATTTGTAGAAGATATTGGGGTAAATACCGTTTTAATCCGGCAACGTATCCGCAGTGATAAATTAAGAATCGAAAGTACAACAATTGGTCGTATAACACAAACGAAAATTGAAGTGATTTATTTAAAAAATATTGCCGACGAGAAGACAGTGTTAGAAGTTCATCGCAGGTTAAATGAAATAGATATAGATGGTGTACTTGAGAGTGGTTACATCGAGGAGTTTATTCAAGACACGGTCTACACTCCTTTCCCAACGATATTTAACACAGAACGTCCCGACGTGCTTACTTCTGAATTATTAGAAGGTCGCGTTGCGATCTTAGTAGATGGCACACCATTTGCTTTAATTGTCCCAGCAGTGTTTGTTCATTTTTTTCAAGCAGCTGAAGACTATTATCATCGTTCAGATATTAGTTCGTTAATTAGACTATTACGTTTTATATCATTTTTCATAGCTTTATTCGGTCCATCTGTCTACATTGCGATCACAACGTTTCATCAGGAAATGATACCTGCTCCTCTCCTGCTTAGTTTAAGTTCACAGCGAGAAGGAGTTCCTTTTCCAGCATTTATAGAAGCTTTTATAATGGAGATTGCTTTTGAAATTTTACGAGAAGCTGGCGTCCGTATGCCCCGTGCAATTGGTCAGGCTGTATCTATTGTGGGTACATTAGTGATAGGTACTGCTGCAGTTGACGCTGGTATCGTTTCGGCAGCTATGGTAATTGTAGTATCTATAACTGCTATTTCAAGCTTTGCTTTCCCCGCACCTGAAATGTCATCTACCATTCGGATTATTCGCTTTCCAATGATGATATTAGGAGCTTCATTCGGATTATTCGGGATATTAATCGGCATTCTCATATTGGCGTTTCATCTTGTCGGGTTACGTTCTTTTGGAATACCATACATGTCACCATTTGCACCTCTAGCGATCACTGATTTGAAAGATACGTTTATACGATTACCAATCTGGTTTATGAGAATACGCCCTAAATTAATCAATCAAAAAAATAAAATACGAATGAAATCCAATAAAAATAAAAAGTAACTTCTAAGTGGTGAAATTATGAAAAAAACTATGTTGCTAACTTTAATGTTCATATTGCTTTCGGTCGTTTTAACTTCATGCTGGAATAAAGATGAACTGAATGATTTAGCAATTGTCATAGGACTTGGATTAGATAAAAAAGGTGATGAGATCGAAATAACTGTACAAGTAGTTGATCCAACCCAAGTTGCATCAAAAACTTCCGCATCCAGTGGGTTTACACCGGTAGTGCTCTACTCATCAACAGGAAAATCTGTTCCAGATGCTGTCGGTCGCCTGACAGAAAAATTACCAAGAAAGATATATTTCGCACAATTATGGGTAGTTATTATTTCTGAACAAATTGGTAAAGAAGAAGGAGTACTCCATTTAATAGATTTTTTAGAAAGAAATCCTGATTTTCGTAACGACTTTTATTTCGCTGTAGCCCACAAAGTTTCTGCTAAACAATTGTTAAGTGTTATTACTTCGTTAGACCGAATTCCTGCTAAAAATATGTTTCAAAAAATAAAAATTGCACAAGAAAAATGGTCACCTGTTTCAGCTAAACATCTTGATGACATGTTAAATGACTTGTTATTACCTGGAAAAGAATTAGTGCTTAATAGCTTCTCCATTTCAGGAGATATGAAAAAAGGAGCATCACTAAAAAACTTAGAAGAAATAGGTAACGAAACGAATATTTTGTTAAATGGTTTAGCTGTCTTTAAAGACGATAAATTAATAGGTTTGCTAAATGAGTCAGAAAGCAGAGGTTATTCAATTTTAACCAATCAATTACATCAAACAATAAGTGTTCTGGATTGTGAAGACGGGAATGGAGTGATTACACTACAAACGCTACGATCCAAATCCAAAATAAAAGCAAACAAAAAAGCAGACGGGCGATTCCAAATTGAAGTACCTGTTCGTGTGGAAGCAGATGTTATTAGTAGTGAATGTTCCTTTACCTTAACTGCGGCTGAGACACTAACTAAAATTGAAGAAATGACAGGAAAGAAACTTATTTCTAATACAAATAAGATGATCCAAAGAACGAAGAAATTAAATTCGGATATCGTTGGATTTGGGGCTGCAATTCGACGTGCATATCCGGACGATTGGAAAAAGATACAAGAGACAGGAGAGAATTACTATAAACAATTAGAGATTAAAGTTATACCAGAAATTCACATTAGGCGAATTGGTTCAATTGGCAATAGTCCGTCGATAAAAAAAGAATAGGATGTTATGGAGATGACTACTTATCAAATTAGCAATCAACAATTTACGATATTAGCTTCCATTATCACCATTGGTGATGCTATTTTAATGATTCCATATATTATTACAGAAAAAAGTCAACAAGATGCTTGGTTTGCTTTTCTGATTGGGATTGTTATAGGAATGGCTGCACTATATTTTATTACAAAAGTGATTAGTTTGTTTCCTAATTTAAGTATTGTAGAAAGTAGCTCTCAAGTATTGGGAAAATGGGTAGCCATACCATTTATTATAATTTATTTGCTCTACTTTAGTTTGAATATAACGACACATATACGCGAAGCGGCGGACTTTGTTGTTATTCAAGTTATGTCCGAAACACCTCTGCAAGCTATTATATTGTTGATTTTACTTGCAACAGTTTATGGTGCACTCCAAGGGATTGAAGTAATTGCACGTGCAAGTCAATTATTTTTTCCCTTTATGGTCATCATTTTTTTCATTGTGATGTTTATGTTAATCAGCAAAACTAAATTAGAATATATTTGGCCATTTCTGGAGAATGGTATGTTCCCCGTATGGAAAGGAGTAGTACCAGCAGCTAGCTATCCTTTTATGGAGCTATGTTTTCTGTTTTTGATAGCTCCTTTTGTAGAGGATAAAAGTAAACTTACAAAAAATATATACATTGGTGCAGCGATTGGAGCATTTTTCATCTTTATTATGTTACTGATGTCACTGTTAGTTCTAGGTCCATATATTGTAGGTAACCATCTCTACCCTTCTTACACATTAGCTAAAAAAATATCTTTTGGCAACTTTATACAAAGAATCGAAGGGACTCTTGCCTTACTGTGGACAGTGACCATTTTTATAAAAATAGCTATTGGTATATCCATCGTCAGTTTAGGCTTAAAACAAATGCTACAGTTACCATCAGAGAAAAAAATAATATTTCCATTAGCGATGGTTTTATTTTATTCCAGTATAACGTTAGCGCCTAATGTAGTCCACTTTAATGAAACAATTTCTAATTATTGGTGGTTAGTTGATACTATCGTCGGACTAGTATTACCGCTATTTTTTTTAATTGTGTATGGAATACGAAAAACATTTAACAAGCAGAAGATGCAAAAACAAGGAGAATGATGACATGCTCAACCTACTATGCTTATTATTTGTGACAGGTTGTGTAATTGCTATCGAACATAAAAAGTTGCAACAATCCAATAATTTGCGTGAAAAGATTCTTTTCTATAGTTTATTACTTGTCGCTAATGTGATCGGTATATTATGGGGATTCGGCATAGAACTACCATCTCCACTATATTTACTGGAGTTTCTAGGAAAACCTTTTATGTTTTTAAATTAAACATTGTTAGTTGCTATATCGTTTGATTTTTACCTGATATTAACCCCATCACAAATAATAATATTGCAACTGATACCAATATAAATAATGGAGCTGTCCAATTGTTAGTCAAATCATATAATTTACCAAATAAAACTGGACCAATTGCTGCTAGTAAATACCCGACTGATTGTGCCATACCCGACAGTTTAGCAGCGGATTGAGCATCTTTGGTACGAAGTGTAAAAAACATCATGGCCAAACTAAAAGCAAAACCTCCTCCCGCTCCCATTAAAATGGAGGCTACAGTGACCCATTGCACGGAACCATACATAAATCCAATTAGACTAGAGATTAACAACAGAAACATTATAATAACAAAACTGCGTTGATCCTTTTTTTTGCCCGCTAATATGGGAACGATGAGTGTAAAAGGTAACTGTGATAATTGTATTATTGATAGTTGCAAACCAGCATGCTCTGCGGACATGCCACGCTCTTGTAATATTTCTGGTAACCAAGAAACCATAACGTAAAATATAGTAGACTGCAATCCCATAAAAAAAGTAATAGATAATGCTAATTTGTTTTTCCAGAAAGGTTGTTTCTCTTCTAGAGGCGAAGTAATATTGTGAATGATCGCTGGTTTATTAGTTTTGGCGTTTAATTTTCTTTCCATCATCAGTTGCCAACACCAGCAGATTGCTGCTATACATGCTAATCCGGCCCAGATAAGTAGAGAACCTTGCCAACCGAAACCATGTTGGACGGCAAGCGGCACACTTAATCCAGAAGCAATTGCACCGGAAAAACTCATGGCTACAGAGTAAACTCCAGTCATCAAACCGATGTTATTGGGAAATTTTGTTTTTACAAAGCTAGGGAGCAACACGTTGCATACTGCGATCGCTAGCCCTATAATAACTGTTCCTGTGAACAACGTGATCAGTTGCCCACTGGAACGAATTGTAATACCAATAGTTAAAACGATAGCAGATGCTGCAATAATTTGCGTTAAACCAAATCGTTTTGCAAGTATTGGTACGAATGGTGAAAGTACTGAAAAAGCAAGCAGTGGCAACGTTGTAAGTAAACCTGCAGTTGCATTAGACAATTGTAATGTCGCTCTTATATCGGATATAAGCGATCCAACGGCCGTCATTGGCGCACGCATTGTGCTAGCAATTACTATTAGACTTATGACAAGTGTCCAAACTTTAGGTTTATCCTGTGATCTTTCTATACTATATACGTGATTATTCATATTGTTTGTTTAACGCTCCATTTATTATTAAGTTTTTATATGAAATGATAAAACAATGTACTTCTCGTACCGCTGTTTCGCTATCTTGCGATATTATTGCATCGACTAACCTAATATGAGATTCTAGCAAATATGGTTCATCAGAGGCAAATTCTATAAAATCAGTGATGGAATCAGTTATTATTTCACTTATATGAGTATATAATTCTTCTAGTAATGGATTATGGGCAGAACTAATTATTGCTTGGTGAAGTTGTAAATCAGCTAAAATAAAGTCCGCTTTCTTGCGCTGATCGGATGCTTCTTGACAAGCAATTAAACAGCTATTTATACGATGTAGATCTTCATCCGTTCTACGTTCTGCCGCAAGATGAGCTGCTTCCCGTTCTAATGCATGTCGAATTTCAATCGTATGCAATAGACTGGTCTGATTTATGCGTCGTTGCAAAGCAGTGGCTAGCACGTTAGTAGCAATTACATAGGTTCCATCACCTTGCCTCGTTTTCATAAGACCAGCATGTACAAGTGCACGAATTGCTTCCCGTAATGTGTTGCGACTGATTTGCAGTTGTTCCATTAATTCTGGTTCAGCAGGTATTTTATTGCCTACCATCCACTTCCCAGTTTCTATTAATTGCTGCATTTGTTTGGCTGCTTGTTCGACTAATGATTGCTTCTCTGTATGTTTTAACAAAACGATTCCTCCTTTTCCCACGCTAAACGTAGGATGATTGGATAAGTGTTAGTTTATCATACCCTATTTAAGATGTAAATCTACTATTAACTTAAAAACATGCCAATATTGAAGTAGAGTCATTATTATATTAAAATGGATTTTATCGGAATACCAAATTGCATAACCCAACTAATATCGATATTATGCTATAAGAGGTCGAAATTGTCCGCTGTTTTGTAAGCGTTTTAATTGTAAGATAGCAGGTATTGGAACATAATATCAATACTTTAATTGGAGGTATGGCTATGCGTTTTCGTCAAGTTCATTTGGATTTTCACACTTCAGAAGCTGTAGCGGATAGCCGATGGTATTTTTCTTGATATTGTAGGAATTAGAGAATGTTATTGTCAACACTGTGTTGCTTCAATCCAACAACGTGGTTCTGATCCTCGTAATTTAACGGAAATGCGTCGTTTATGGGAAGATACCTTTGCCAATTATACGACTAGAGTGAAAGAAGCAACGCATGCAATTAAGCCAGGCATGTCGATCTTTCATAATAATGGTCATCTTACTAGAGGAAGACGAGATTTGGCACATATGAATTCGCATCTGGAATTAGAGTCGCTACCTACCGGTGGCTGGGGATATGATCATTTTCCTTTGTCTGCTCGTTACGCACAGACGCTTGGGATGGAATACTTAGGAATGACGGGTAAGTTCCATACAACATGGGGCGAATTCGGTGGATACAAGCATCCCAACGCGTTACGTTATGAAGCAGCATTAAGTATAGCTATGGGTGCTAAGTGCTCGATTGGTGATCAGCTTCATCCTAATGGATTAATGGATGATGCAACCTACACACTAATAGGAGCAGCTTATAAAGAAGTAGAAGAGAAAGAAGCATGGTGCGACAATGTTACCGCTGTTGCAGACGTAGCAGTTTTATCGATCGAAAGTATGCCACAACCGTTGACCGAAGAACTAGATAATAATCGCAGTAAATTAGCAGATGTTGGTGCTACTCGCTTATTGTTAGAAGGACATTATTTATTTGACTAGATCAGGATAAAGGTGAATTCGCTTTTCAATTGGGGGTCGAGTGGCACCATATGGCTGAGAGCTGCCCTTCCTATTTCCGTCCATCGTTTGATCTGAAATCTTTAAATAATGCATCGTTTGTAATGTATTCCGAAGCACAACATGTGACATTGTCCTCTAATGGAACGGCTCTTGGAGATCGAGAAGATGCTTATTTTAACCGAGATCTATTTAAGTTTTTCTCACATCAGCATACGCCATCGACGATGGAAGCTGCTGGAATCGGTATGGCACAAGGTCCAGATGGCATTTATATAGCTTGGGAATTATTTTCGGAATATGCGGATAAAGGCAGTCTACATGTGAAAGAAATGATAGTGTCGTGGGAAAAATATTGAAGTGATCGAGGACTTGCCGATGCAGTATAATACGGAAGTGACAATCCGTGTGACGGAACCTGTAAAACAAGTATATTTGGCACCACAACAAATGGAACTAGCGTTTACCGAACAAGATGGCGCTATTACTTATACGATACCTAGCTGGAATTGTCATCAAATGGTTGTTATTACCTATTAATTCAGTTGTTATTGTAAGCTACAGATTCATCGAAGTAGTTGAGGTAAAATCAAATCAAATATAATTTGCTTTGAATGTGCTCCATCTTTTCGATTCGTTGCTCTCCGCTTCACAGCTATTGTTATATTGTAGGCGGGAAAGATGACAACAATTTGGCCGCTAAAGCCATAGGCAAAGTAACAATCCGTAAACCCATTACGTTCAGCGGGAGTAGACCACCAATGATAACCGAATGCGCCATGTAGTGCTGGTGTAGCATCTAACAAAGCTTTGTGATGCTGCTTGGTCGCATGAGTTATCCAAGTTGCTGGTATCAACTGCTCCCCTGCTACTTCTCCTTGCCATAAACAAAGCTGTCCCAATTTGATAAAGTCGCATCCACGCATAGTTAAGCCAGTGCCACCTTCGTGATAGTCCCCTAATTGATTCCAACTTACGTTTTCCATGTGAAGTGGTTCAAATAAATGTTTTTCAGCAAATTCGAGTAGTGACATATTAGCACGTTTCGCTAATATAACACCAAGTAAATATGAACAGCCACTATTGTAACTGAAAGTTACACCAGGTTTATGTTTTTGGGAAGCAGATAAAATATCTTGCAATACCTGTTCACTATGAACTAACTGAAAGTATGGTTTATCAAATAATGGCCAATCCCATCCAGCAGTCATCGTTAATAAATGCTCGATAGTTATCCGTTTATCTACCGTAGGTAGAGGCATCTTCCACTCTTGAAGTACAGTATACAATGGCTCATCTAATGCAGGAAAAATCCGTTTTTCTATAGCGATGCCAATAAGTAAAGATAAGATACTTTTCGTCGCTGAAAATATTGGTGTAGATCTATCTTCATTATTGTACAGCCAGTGATCGATAATGTTCGTTTGATCAGCAATATAGATAGATTCTATCTTCCAATGATGAAATTGTTCTTCCCAGTTACTCCAATGTATCTTATCCATTCCTTCGTTCAGCATCCTCTCCGCTAGTCTGTTTGCTTTTCGAGCTCTGGTTTTGGCATAAAAAAACCAACGATTAACAAAACAACAGCAACGACAGCTACAATAGTAAATATGTGATGCAAGCTAGTTTCTAGTAGCTGCGGATCGATTTTGTTGGTGCTGCCAGTATGTAACATTAAGCCGAATAAAGTAATACCTATCGTTTGTCCTAACGTTCTTACAAAGTTGTTGCTTGCTACAGCAGTCCCTCTCATCTGTGATCCGACAGCTGAAGTAACAGCGACTGTTAATGATGTTGATGTTAAACCGAAACCGAAGCCACAGAGACCAGATAATATTGCCAGCCACATGAGGGCGTATTGATCGTTAATCCATAATATTCCTGAAGTTCCTATAATTAATATAATAGCTGCTGCTTGATTAATTTTTTTCATACCGACTTTCGTAATCCAGTTACCAGCTACAATAGATCCGAGCGGCCAAGCGATCGATAACGGGATCATCATCATACCAGAAAAAGTAGCTGATTTTCCATAAACACCTTGTACCCAAAGTGGCAAATAGAATGTTAGAGCAACAGTTACAATACAAAATAAAAAACTATAAATGTTAGAAGTGCTAATTGTCCGATTTTTAAATAGCTTTAGTGGAATCATTGGCTCTGGTGACTTTAATTCGATCCGAATAAACCAAAGGAATAATATCGCCGCACCAATAACTAAGCCTACAATAAGCCCATAATTGGTCGTTGCAGCTTGTCCACCCGTCGTATCCAGCAAAGATATAATATAAATAAAGATGATCATTGCGGCGGAAAAGACTGTTATTCCAGGATAATCAATATACGGTTTATTGTTATTTCGTTTTTCTTTTAGCGATGTTTTCAATAAATAGATGGCAGCGATGCCAAATGGAATGTTCATATAAAATATCGCTCTCCAAGAAACATAATCAACAAGTAGACCTCCGACGAGAGGTCCGGATATACCAGCTACTCCCCATATACTGGATAACCAGCCCTGTACTTTTGCCCGCTGTTTATACGAATATAAGTCACCAATAATCGTATGTGGAATCGTCGTTAATGCCCCTGCCCCAAGTCCTTGAATAGCTCTAAAAATAATTAACTGTAGCATCGTTTGTGATAAACCTGAAAGTATCGATCCTGCTAAAAAAATAGAAGCACCGATTAGAAAAGTGTTCTTTCTGCCAAATAAATCGGCTAGTTTTCCATAGATCGGTGTAGTGATGACGGATGCTAACAAATAGATAGATATGACCCAACTAAGTAAATGAACCCCTTTTAAGCTGCTTGTAATAACAGGCATAGCCGTTCCAACAATCGTTCCTTCAATTGCTGCCAAAAAGGTAGCTACAAACAAAGCAATCGTCACTTTGCGGCGCATGATATGATCCGTGTCGGACGATTGATTCGGTATAATACTCATGACTCGAGTGCTTGTTTTGCTGCATCAACCAGTTGATCAAAGAGCTCATCATTTTCTTCAAGCAATTCTTCTACAAGTTCTAATTGTTCCTCATCGCCAGACTCATTCAAAAAAAATAAACCATATCCCCATTCTTTTCCCTTTTTACTTTGTAACACTATTTCATAATCAAATCGATGCGCTGGTACGGAAAAATGAACCTTACCTACATAGCCGTCTTCTTTTGTGAAAGTCATCGATGCAGATATAATGGAAATATCCATCGTAATGCCTCCTTTTCCCAATAATTATGATAGTAACTATTAATGAAGAATAACAAAACCTCGCCAACAATGCAACTGCATTGCCAGTGAGGTTTATAGAAGTTATTTCATCATAATAAAGAAAAATACGGCTGCTAAAATAAAGCGATAGTAAGAAAACCAAGAGAGTCTAATTTTCTTCATCATATTAATAAATGTAACAACAGCAATCATTCCTACAATAAAGGCGGCAATAAATCCTACTGCGAATAAAGGAAAATCACTCATTGCTAGATTTTCGCTACTATCAAGTAAATCAACGAGCGATGCCCCAGCCATAATCGGAACAGAAACGATAAAAGTGAATTCGGCTGCCGCTTTTTGACTTGTACCGAATAACATCCCACCAGAAATCGTTGATCCAGAGCGAGAGAATCCAGGCCACAAAGCAAGTACTTGGAATAAACCGATAATAAACGCTTGCTTATATGTAATATCGTCTAATTCCTCTGAAATAACAGGTCTTCTAACTTTATCTGCCACTAGCATTAGTATACCTCCGGCTATGAGTCCAATTAATACTGTTTCATAACCAAATAGATACTTTTTAATGAGACTGTGCAGTGTAATTGCAAAGACACCTGCTGGAATCATTGCTAGTATAATGTGTAGTGCATTCAACCCACTATCTTTTTTAAAATTAAAATTTAATAGTTTAATAAATCGTTTGTGATATAGTACTAATACGGCTAACACAGCACCTAATTGAATAACTACAGTAAAAGTTTTTTCTTTTTCCCCAGTAAAGCCAAGTAATTCCCCAGTTAAAATTAAATGCCCTGTTGAAGAAACCGGTAAAAATTCTGTCAGCCCTTCAACAATCCCCATAATGATTGCTTGAAATAATTCGTACAAAAAAACATCTCCCTCCACACATTTACCACTACGTATAAGGATACTTTTCTACAGGCTAGTACTCCAATTCCGTTGGTTGATCGATTAACGTAATATCAATCATCCGAATCCGATAATCGTCACGTTCTCGAACGGTTAATGAATAACTATCGAACTGCCACTGTTCTCCTGCTGCTAAATTAGCATTGTTTTCAAAAATCCATCCACCTATCGTATCTACTTCCCCAGCATCAATATTCAGATGAAATTGATCATTCAAATCTTCAATTAACGTTCTACCACTCACTCGGTACACGTTCTCTGCCACTTGTTCAATTTCTGCTTCTTCATCTTCATCGAATTCATCCCGAATCTCGCCAACAATTTCTTCGACAATATCCTCGACTGTAATCATTCCAGATGTACCACCGTATTCATCGAGCAAAATTGCTAATTGCGATCGTTCGTTTTGCATTCGTGAGAGCAGTTTACTAATCGGAATTGTTTCTGGAACAGAAAGTACGGGAGACAGTAAGTCATCTAATGGATAGTCTTCTTGATCAGGATCATGCAAAAAAAGATGCTTCGTATGTAATATACCGATAATGTGGTCCTTACTACCTTTTGCAATTGGAAAACGAGTATAGCGCTCTTGCCTTATGATGGCTAAATGTTCATCCAATGGTGCGTCAACATAGAGACAAACCATATCTGTCCGTGGAATCATAATCTCTTTTGCCAAACGTTCATCAAAAGCGAAAATTCGATTAACGTATCCATATTCTCGTTGGTTAATTTTGCCACTTTCGTAACTTTCGGAAACAATCATTCTTATTTCTTCTTCAGAATGAGCATCTTGATCCGCTTGTTGTTTAAATCCCATAATACGGACAAGCCAGTTCGCAGATCCGTTAAGTAACCAAATAAAAGGATACATTAACTTGTAAAAAAAGATAATGTATGGTGCAGTCCATTGGCTAATCTTTTCAGACATAATAATGGCTAACGTTTTGGGAGCTAACTCTCCGAGAACAACATGCAAATAAGTTACAATAGAAAATGCAATAACAAATGTTAACACACTACTAATTTCAGGATTTATATTCCAAAAAGCAAATAATGGATCAAGCATTTTGGCAATCGTTGGTTCCCCTAACCATCCAAGTCCAAGTGCTGTTATCGTTATTCCTAGTTGACATGCTGACAAATAACTATCCAAATGGGTAGTTACTGTTTGAACTGCTTTAGCATTCTTCGCACCTTCTAATACCATTTGATTGACACGACTAGTCCGTAATTTGACAATTGCAAATTCAGTAGCAACAAAAAAAGCCGTTAATGCCAGAAGAACAGCAAATAAAACTACTTTAAGCGTCATAATGTTACCCCTTCTTTGAACAGAGAATTTGTAGCTATTGATTACATAATCCCCGCTTCAAACAAGGTTCATACTTATTAATTATTTCCTTCATCTGGTATCAATGATTCAGGTTGCGAAGGTTGGGCAATATTAGGTAGAATTTCATCGAGCGTTTGTGGTTTTAACAACTCAATTGGTGATATCCCTTTTTCAAATTGTACTGCATCTGCTTGTATGATAGCAACATATTGACCATTTTGTTCAGCTACATGAATATTTTTTCCAAAATCTGATAACAAACCACTTACTGTAATATTACCCATTTTAAAAGTTAATGGAAGATTCTCTTTTTGTTCAACTAAGACAGCAGCGGCTGTTTCTACTTGCTCTTGCGACCACCATTGCTGTAGTTCTCGTTTATCGCTTGCTGCCCAAGTTTCCAATTCATTTTCAACTTGACTTCGTTCGGTAGACGTTTCTGACTCATATTGATCGTTAATAAACTGGTGTACCATCTCGACAACTTGTTCCCCAATAATTTCAGGCATAGGTTTTTCATAGGAAACGTAGCGTAAAAAATCTTCAAAATATTTGGCATGAGACGCTTGGTGTATTTTCACTTCATAACGTTCAATCATGCCATCTTCTGGTATGTAGGGATACTGGATAGATTTGATACCGCGAGCACTTATCGCCATAGATACTTCAGAAATTAAAGAGTGTTCGTCTGAAATGGTAGCAATTTTAGGTTCAAAATCACATTTTAATAAAAATAATAAAGACTCATCCATAATGTCATTCCATTTTAACGTAGCAATGATAAAGGCTCCACCACGCACTGCACTTGTATCCATATATATGCGGACTAGCTCATCAGCTATACCAGCAAATCTTTCTTTGTCGGTTGCATCCCGTAATCGTTGAAATAAATTATGATTGGGATTGCTATCTAGTTCATAACCGGGTTCTACAACAAAGCGTCCTACTTTAGTAGGTGCATTGGCTGTACCAGGATGACGATCTACTTTTCGTTTCACTATTTTTTTAAACTCGTCATGCAAAAATTTTTTTAGTGCGCTGTATTCATATTCTTCTTGTTCCATCGTTTGGAAATGTTTAAATTGTTTTAGTGTATTTTCTTGATCCGAATTACTTTGAATAACAAAAAAAGATAAAAACTCAACAGTTAAATCCATGAGACAGCTCCTAAACCTTAATAGAAATAAAATTGAATAATCTGAACGATACCATATATAATGCCAATATGCAGCACTAACAAAGCTGGTACCCCAATAACAAATGAACGGTGTTTTGTTTTATGACGATATAGATGCATCGCTAAAAATACAGCTGGAGCGCCACCAAGCAAGCTACAAACAAAAAAACGCTTTTCATTAATACGCCGCTTTTTTGTTTTTGCCCGTACTTTGTCATCTTTTACTAACCAAAAACAATAACCATTGATAATAACATAATAAATAACGGCAATTAATGACCATATCGACATTTTCACACCTCATTTCTTTACCAAATAGCTGCATCCGTCTATCTTAATATTCGGATCATCTGTACGACTTCCCTTGTATCTCCGGCTAGTTGTTTTTCTTTTACATTAAGCTGTGAGGAACCATCACCGTCTAGAAAAATACCGTCAACTAATTGACCATTGCCAACCGTTTGTACAATTGCATCGCGAAATTGTTCTAAAGTCGCTTTCGTTTCACTAACGATTAAATAAACAATTCCTTTGTCATCGTAAACGATAGCAGAACGTAAATGCTCTGTATTAGCGAATGGAGCGGCTTCACGTTCAATCTGAGCCAACCAATTAGAATCATCCTGCAAGCTCATACTGATGCCACCTTGCGCCCAGAAACGCGAGTAATCTTTCACTCGAATATCTTTGGCAGATTGAACAACTTGTACGGATAAAGCATTGTCCTGTCCATCCCAAACTAAAGTACCGCGAGAATATTTGACATTTTCGCCACCACTACCATATTCATCCGCTTTCCCTTGTAGTGCTGTACCATTAACCATGGCAATACTTAATATATCATTATTATAAAAGAAACCACCATTCATACCAGCTTTGTTACTTAATGTAACATTACTATTGATGATTTCTGGCGATATATTCGCTGGAGCTGTAACTACTTGATGTAGAATCAATCCATTGTCTGCTTTTGTTTCTATGTATTCGTATTGCTCAATCTCTTCTATACCACCCGTTTTTACTACTTCCCTGCCGGATATAGACTGGATCATAAAATACAACGCTATCGCTAAAATAACCATTATTAAACCTAATATAGCAAATGATGCCATCCACTGCTTCTTTGATAATTTTACATTTGTTTCTTCCGACATACTAGCTTGCTCCCCCTAATCTTTTACTACATATATGTATTATACAAAAAAATACAAATAAATAACAGTGAGCGCTATTTAGCACTAGATCGTTAGGTCAAAAATGAAAAGCTGTCTGCACCCCGTATCATCCGGCAACAGACAGCTTATGACTACTTTTCAACTATTATTCTAAATCTTCAAGCGGATAAAAAATAATATGGATTGGAAAAGAAGAATTCGCTGGTGGGCTATATTCTAATGTTAACATATCTTCTTCACCAGTCGTTTTTGCAAGAATTGACATCCCGTTAAACGCAGTCAATGTACCTGTGCTTGGCACTTTCACAATTTCTCCGTTTACTTTGAACGGTCCTTTGAATACACCAGCCCGTGGTAAGAGCATTACTGCCATTTTTTCAGGATTTTTAATATTAATTTTATAGATAGTACCATAGTTGCTTTTCAGTACAGTATCTACACCGCTCTGTGGATCGTAACCAGGATAGTGTAAATCAACTTTCCCGTCACCTAGTACTAGTTTATGAGGTTTACTGATCGGATTGGCTGCCATATCAATATCCCAGTCGAAGCCAGCGATTTGAAAAGTACCTCGAATATGTCCTTCAAACGGCAACTTAGGCATTTTCAACATATCTTCCGATACTTCCTTAGCTGCTGCAAACGTAAACGTCAAATCACCATCTGTCTCCAAGTCATACATCAAGTTAACCCCTTGTTTAGGGTCAAATTTAGGAAACTGTTTGTAAATAAACGTTTGAAATGGTGGTACAACCATTGTTTCAGGTTTCATTTCGTCTAATAAGAAATCGACCATAGCTTCACTACCTATTAAATTTGCATAAATAGAAGGAAACACTTCACCTTGTCTGGTTGTACGAACTGTAATTGGCTCATCTGTTGTGTTAGTAGCTAGTATAGCAAAGCCTACAGTTTCCCCAGTTCCATTGAAATGGTCGGCATATAAGCGGCCTTTGCCATTAATAATATCTTGATATAAAATACCTGTTTGGTAAAATGTTTCCGGGCTATCACTCATCAGCAATGAACGAGAAGTATCGTTCGTTACTGTTTTTGATAGATCGGGAAAGTTAGAGTAATGTTTGTTAATAATGTTCCAGTTCGTTTTCACAATTCCCCCAACTGGCAATTGGTAAATCGGAAATTCAAGTTCAGATAAATAATGCTCATCCGTAATTTCTACATTTCTAGTAAATGATTTGCTAATATTACCAGACTTATCTGTAACTGTTAATGTGATTGGATAAGTTCCCGCTTCAAAAAAGGCATCTTGTTTGCCTTCCCATTTTAACTGTAAACCATCGCCATCTGGATCGTAGCTCAAATTAACATATTTGATCGGCTCACCTTTGCGGTATGTATCTTTAGCAAAAGCAAACTTGGCAATTGGCGTAGAGTTTTTCTTATCAGGATCATAAACTCCATTTGGTGTACCGTTATAAATAACTTCTACCGTACGTACGTCGTGATTGTATGTATATTTCGCATTCATATACTCCGATAACCACGTCAATTTAATCATTAAACTGCCATTGACGATTTTACCTCCATCACCAAATGGAACAGCTTTACCGTTGACAGTTAGTTTTTCTTTTCCGTTGTTGAAGATAATAAGATGGCTAGGTGTTTTCAGTGTAATTTCTTTTGCGGCAGCATCCCATGTAACATCCATTCCAAAAGCATCACCTAAAAATTTAGCTGGTACATACGTACTTCCGCCCTGCACGAATGGAGCTGCGTTTAAAGTATGTATTTCACCGTTCAAGAAAACTTCTTTTTTGTCAATTTGGAATAAAACATATGAAGTACCGGACGTCACTTTAGCTGCATGTATGAGCGGGCTAGATATTGGATTTACTAATAATACAGCAGAAAGCACTGTAGTTAGCGCTGCTCCCTTTACCCAACTGCTCATTTTTTTTGTAGACTTGCTCAACCGATTTCATCCTACTTTCTGTATCTATTGTGAGTAAGTTAAAGCAATCTGTATTTTAGTATGTCTTTATCACTCTTTCCTCTACTCCACTAAATTAGACGTAATTATTCTAGAAAAGTTGCGCTGATAAAATAGAATAACGAACTTAATTAACAATATGTGCTCATATTTCCAGACTTCTTTGATTATTCAACAATATTTTCATTTTGGCGATAAGATAACTTGCGGCACATTTTTAATTGGGTGCATCTGAATCATCGTTTCGGCTTGATAAACATGGCGGATCGTGTCGGCAGTTAATACTGCTTCTGGTGAACCAAAAGCATACAATTGACCGCGATAAATGACAAGTAATTCATCGCAGTATAAAGCTGCAATATTAAGATCATGAAGTACGGCTATAACAGTTAATGATTGTTGCTGCTTCCATGTTTGAATTTCGTCCATTAAATCTATTTGATAGCCGATATCTAAATGAGTTGTCGGTTCGTCTAACAAGATAATGCCAGCGTCTTGTACCATTAATTGCGCAATTGCTACACGCTGTCGTTCTCCACCACTTAGCTCGTTCAATTTTTTGGTTTGTAGTGATCCTAAACCCATCTTAGTAATTGCTACATTGATTTGTTTTTCTACATAGTCGGAGGAGCGTTCTTCTATGCCGAGCAAATTTTGATAAGGGAATCGACCCATAGCGATTATTTCTTTTACTGTAAAGCCAATAGTTGGCAAACCTTCTTGTTGCAGTACAGCCAATTGCTGCGCCAGCTGTTTTCGAGCAATCGTATGGATGTGCTTATCATGCATAGTGGCAATGCCAGCAGATGGCTTATTTAAGCCAGACAGAATATGTAATAACGTTGATTTTCCCGCTCCATTAGGACCAATAATGCCATATGTTTTTCCTGGGTGAAAAGTATAGGAAATATTATGTAGTATTTGTTCCGTTTGGATTCGAAACGCTACTTCTTTTAACTTAATCATTATATCCTCCTAAACGAACGATCGGTTTTAGTGCATGTGCATTTAAAGTAAAGTTGCTTGTTTACCTGCTTTTTTATGACGAATTAACAAATAAGCAAAAAAAGGAGCACCGACTAAAGCTGTAATAACTCCTAACGGTATTTCTCTCGGGCTCAGCAGCGTTCGAGCAAGTGTATCTGCCCACAGCATAAAGGTGCTGCCACATATAGCAGACAGCGGTAACAAGAGTCGATAATCTGGTCCAACTAAGAGTCGCAGTAAGTGGGGAATGACCAAACCAACGAAACCAACGACTCCTGACACAGATACGGCAGCAGCTGTTAGCAATGTGCAAGTAATAAGAATGATAAATTTCGTTCGCTCTACATTCATTCCCAAATGAGCCGCATGCCGTTCACCTAACATGATTACATTGAGTTGAGAACGATATAAGAAAAGAATAGGAAAACCAATAATTAGAAATGGCAATAGCATAAGTGCGTGGTCCCAACTTCTATGGGCTAGCGATCCCATAATCCAAAATAATATTTCATTGACTGCACCTTGGGATAAGGAAATCATAAATGATACGAAAGCACCTAAAAAAGCTTGCACGATTACGCCAGATAGTATTAATGTTTCAATATTCATTAATCCTTGGTGACGAGCTAGCATTAATACTGTAATCAGAGCAAGTAACCCCGTAAGGAAAGCTGCTAGCGGTATAGTCCACAGTCCTAGCCATAGCTGCATTCCAAACAGGATAACTACGGCTGCACCTATAGAGCTACCTGATGCTACACCTAACGTATATGGATCAGCTAGCGGATTGCGTAGTATCCCTTGAAATCCAGCTCCAGCTAGTGCGAGTGCTGCACCGACCAATACAGCTAATATGACGCGCGGTAATCGGACTTTAACGACTATAGCTGCCGTTGCGTCTGTATAACTAGCATCTGTTTGCCAAGAATGGAATAAATAATCTTGCAGAATAGACCAAACATCGGCAAGCGATATCGATGCTGAACCAACAGAAAGACTAACAATAATAGAAACAATAAGAAGCAGCATTGCTGCTGCTCCATAAGTGAGTTGTTTCTTCATCATTGTTGTTCAAATAGCTCTGGATGGAGAGCAGCAGCGATATGTTGTAAACTATCTGCTAGTCGTGGACCGACTCTTGAAACTTGATCTTCATTAATCGGAAATACTTTTTGTTCTTTAATAGCATCGATGACTTCCCAACCGGCTCTATTTTTAATGCTTTCTGTTAAAACATCGGTCTCTCCTTCTCGATCGGCAAACAAAATAACACTTGGATTCATCTCAATTAATTGCTCTACAGAAATTTCATACCAACCTGGCGTCTGACCAGCTACGTTAGTACCACCTGCGAGTTGTAGCATTTCATCAATAAACTCGCCTGATCCAACCGTCCATCCTTCCATTACTTCGAAGAATACTGTTTTCGGCTCTACGCCACTTAGTTTCGTAACAATATCGTCTTTCACCGATTGCATATGCTTCGCTACTGCTTCAGCTTCTTGCTGTTTATTCATCAACGTTCCAATTGCTTGAATTTTTTCGATAACTGCTTCATATGTTTTAGGATCTGTTGCATAGACAGTGATATCTAGCGCTCGTAATTGCTCAATAGCGGCTGTATTCATTGTAGATGAAGCAAACACGACGTCAGGCTCCAAAGCCATTATTGCTTCAATATTGGTCGTTGAATCTCCAATTTGTGCTTTTTCTTTTGCTTCATTCGGATAGTTGCTGAATGCGTCTACTCCAACTACTTGTTCTCCAGAACCAATGGCATATAATATTTCTGTTTCACTCGGCAGCAATGTGACTACTTTTTGTGGAACTTGTGTAATTTCGAGTGTAGTATTCGTATCGTCTGTAATCGTTAGAGGATAAGATGTTTCTAATTTTTCATTGTTGCTAGATTCAACACCATTATTTGTCGGTTGTTGTTCTGTTGGAGCAACATTGGTTGGAGTTCCTTCGTTTTTATTATTTGTTGTAGTACAACCTGCAAGTACCAACGCCGTAATTATCGTTAATATAACGAGATATAGTGATTTTTGCTTCCATGCCTTCATCATGATTTCTCCATTTCTATTTCATATTTATATCTGATGTGTTGCTTCTTCTTTGTTAGGCCTCTATATTTCCAGCCCAATGTAACATACCATCATGAACATTGGTCACTTCATACCCTTGTCTACTTAAATATTCACATACTCGACTACTTCGACCGCCACTCTTGCATATAACAATGATCTCCCCATCTTCATCATGTACTTCATGTGCACGAGCTTGAAATTCTGAAAGTGGAATTAATCGAGCGGAATCGATGTGCCCTTCCGCCCATTCATCGGGCTCTCTTACGTCAATCAAATTAATTTTTTCGCCTGCTTTCAACAACTCTTGTAGTTGAGCTGCCGATATTTCATTATACATAGTTACTCCCTCTTTTCTATTTGTCTCTATATCTCTTAAATATTAGCCCATAGCTGAATTGAATGTCCAGTCTGATTACGAATGAAAAGTGAATAAATGTAAAACTGCACCTCTTTTTATTAGTTTATTACCTAATAAAGGAGGTGCAGTTACTATTTGAGGCCTAGTTATTTTTTACACTTATGCTTTTTTCGTTTTTTGACTTGTCGTTGCTTTTGCCCGTTTGCGGTTAAGAAACTCATAGACGATTGGAACTATTACAAGTGTTAGCAGGGTAGAACTGATCAATCCGCCGATAACTGTAATTGCCATTCCTTTTGAGATAAGCCCGCCACTACCGCCATCACTTATTGCAAGTGGAATCAATGCACCAACAGTTGCAATAGCTGTCATCAAGATAGGACGCAGTCGCGTAACTCCTGCTTCAAGTAATGCTTCTCGAACAGACAAGCCTTCTTCTTCCTTGCGAATAACACGGTCGATTAATACGATAGCGTTTGTTACAACGATACCGATCAACATCAATGCTCCAATCAGTGCTGTTGCACTCAACGTTTCACCAGAAATCCATAGACCTACCATCGCACCGATAACGATGAACGGTAAGGAGAATAATATAGCGAACGGTGTAACACCACCACCAAATGTAAGTACTAGCACTAAGTACACGATAGCTATAGCAGCAAGCATAGCCAGACCTAACTGGGAGAAAGTCTCATTAATTTGCTCCGTTACGCCACCTTGTGTTATCTCGATGTTACCTGGTAAGTTCATATCTTTAATAATTTTTTCGATATCACCGGTTACTTTCCCAACATTAGAAGCAGTAATATCTGCGGAAACTTCCGTATAAATACGGTCATTACTACGAGTGATTGTATTTGGAGATTCTCCTTCTACAATTTTCACAACGTCTTTAATGGCTACTTCCATACCTAATGGAGATTGGATTTTAATATTTTCCAAATCAGCTAGTTTATTATACGTACGTTCTTCTGTTTTCAAATAAATATTAACTGATTCGCCATCATTTTCAAGCGTTGTTACTAAAGGACGTTCTCGAACTGGGCTTAATTCCATCGCAATTTGACCAGCAGTTAAACCTACTTGGCTTAGCTTCTCACGATCAGCTACAATTTGATATTGGTCGTAAGTGTCTGCCAATGTAGAAGATACATTTTTCAAATCGGCATGACCAGTTAATTTGTCTACTAATTCATCAACCACTGATGTTAAAGATTTCATATCTGGCCCATATACGAACAGCGACACTTTGGAACCACCAAGTCCTCCACTCATAAAGTCTTGATTTTTCCATTCTCCTTTACCGCCTAGTTCATCGAGCAAAGGTACAACCTTTTCTTTTTCTTCTGTGAACCCTTTATATTTTTCGTTATAACTTAAATTGAACAATGCTTGTTTATTCGCCGTTGGATTCATTGGATTTTCACTACCAACAGAATATTGTACAATTTCTATTTGATCACGTTCTAATAAAATCTTTTCTGCTTGTAAAGCTAAATCTTCCACTTGTTCACGTGTTTCACCAGGAGCAGGATTATAAGTAACAATCATCATTTTTTGTTCATCTTCTGGTAAGAAGCTCACACCTACTAATGGGAATAATCCTAAACTACCAATTAACAATAATACAGCAATTCCAAATGTAATCAGTTTATGGTTCAACGTCCATTCAAGCAAGTTTCTATATTTTGAAGTTAATTTACTTGGTTTGGAATCTTTTTTCGTCGTTTCTTTCAAACCATTACGAAACATCATATGAGCGAGCATTGGAACGATTGTTACCGCAACGATTAATGATGCAAGTAGTGCAAAGACTACCGTTAAAGCAAATGGCATAAATACTTCTCCAACCATACCTGAAACGAAGCCAATTGGTAAAAATACAGCGATCGTTACAATAGTAGAGGAAGTAATCGGAATTATCATCTCTCTAGTAGCAGATAGAATAAGTTCTGCACCTTTGAGTGGTTCGTCTTTTAACTTTAACCTTCGATAGACGTTCTCTATAACGACAATGGAGTCATCAATTACCCGTCCAATCGCCACGGTAATGGCACCAAGCGTCATAATGTTAAGCGATATATCTAGTTGTTTTAACGCTAACATCGCCATAAGAATTGATAATGGTATCGATACAACAGCAATAACTGTTGATCGAATATCGCGCAAAAATAGCATAATGATAATAATAGCTGCGATCGCACCAATTACCGCTTTCTCCAACATAGAAGTAACGGAATCTTCAATTGGCTCTGCTTGATCAAAGGAGTTAACAAATGTCATCGTATCGTATTTTTTTTCTAGATCATTAATGACATCTTTTACTGCGTTAACTACTTCAACTGTATTAGCGTCTGTTCCTTTGACGATGTTAATACCGATAGAATCCGCACCATTCGTACGGGAGATAGATTTTACATTATCGCTAACCTTTATATCAGCGACATCGCTGAGCTTCACGCCCGGAACGATTAGTAAGTTTTTCAAATCTTTTTCTGTCGTTATATTACCATCGATTAATAGTGATTTTTCTTCCTCACCAAATTCAAAAATGCCTAGAGGTACAGATACAACAGAAGCACTAATGATGTTTTTTACCATTTCTTCATCAAGCTGCATTTGCTCAAGCACATCTTGTTTAAAAACTAATTCGCCTTCTTTAACACTTTGACCAGCAATTTGTACAGATGCAACTCCATCTATCGATTCCATTTTTGGAATAACAAATTGTTCTGCAGCCTCCGTTAATTGTGGCATCGTCATCTCGCTATCCGATAAACTTAATGCCATAATTGGGAATGAATTAATGCTCATTCTTGATATTTGTGGTTTGTCCACTCCATTAGGGAACGTCATTTTCTCGAGCGTTTCTTTTATCATATCTTCCGCTCGATTCATTTCTGTTTTGTATTCGTACTCTACAATAACAGATGATGCATTTTCAAAAGAAGTAGACATCACTGTCTTTACCCCTTTTAAATTTCGTAACTGTTGTTCCAATGGTTTCGTTACTTCTTCCATAACCGCTTCCGGTGCTGCACCTGGATAAACGGTAGTTACGCTAACAATTGGTACTGTAATGTCTGGGATTAGTTCCATCTTCATATTCGTCGTAGCATTAATACCAGCGAAAATGATAATGACGGTCATAATCCATAATGCAAATTTGTTTTTCAGTGAAAACTTAATAATACTCTTCATGCTCATCCTCCATTGATCTATACTTTGAAACGATAACCAACGCCCCAAATAGTTTCAATATATTGCGGGTTAGATGGATCGTGTTCAATTTTTTCTCGTAATCTCCTAATATGAACCGTAACAGTTGCTGTATCACCGTTGGCATCAAGCCCCCAAATGCGCTCGAATAGCTCCATTTTGTCAAATACCCGATTGGGATAGGTTGCCATTAATAATAATAAATCATACTCTTTTGAAGTAAGCATCACTTCATCTCCATGAATCATTACTCGGCGAGCTACTTTATCTATGCTGAGACCACGGATAATGATCATATCATTTGTTCGTTCATCTTGTTGCGTTAATCGATTATATCGAGCTAAATGAGCTTTTACTCTCGCTACTAATTCACTTGGGCTGAATGGTTTTGTCATATAATCATCAGCACCTAGCCCTAATCCTCTAATTTTATCGATATCTTCTTTTTTGGAAGTTACCATAAGTATCGGCACATTTTTAAATTGCCGGATTTCTCGCAGAATCTCAAAACCATCTTTTTTGGGAAGCATAACATCAAGTATAATTAAATCAAAATTTCGCTCAAGCGCTAATTTTAATCCAACATCCCCGCTCCCTTCAATCTCTACGCCAAATCCATGACTTTCTAAATAATCTCGTTCTAGCTCTGCGATTGCTCTTTCATCTTCAATGATAAGTATTTGCTGCATAATCTTTCACCACCCTTGTCGTTTGCTTCGGAAGTCGAATAATAAACAACGCGCCAAGTAGACCATTATCTGCATATACATAGCCGTGATGCCCTTCAATAATTTGCTTGACAATAGCGAGCCCTAACCCGCTACCACCAGTTTCAGAATTTCGTGATTTCTCGGCTCGATAAAATCGTTCAAATATAAAAGGGAGATCTACTTCATCTATTCCCGGTCCGTTATCTTCAATTTCTATAATAGCAAATCGTTCATCTTCTTTTAAACGAACTTCGACTCGATGCGGCAATGCTTCATCTCGCTCCAAATACTTCACACAATTATTTAATATATTTAGCAGTACACGGTTTAATTTTTCTGGGTCAGCAGAAATGGAAATGCTGCCATCAGTCGTATCAATAAATCGTAAAGCAATATTGGATTTTTCCAACTCAAAATGTTGTTCCTCCATAAAATGCTCCACATAAGCAGATAATTCGATTCGTTTAAAGTCGTACGCAACCGTTTGTAAATCAAGTTTGGAATACAAAAATAATTCTTCTATTAATTCATCCATATGTTCTGCTTTATTATAAATCGTTTTTAAGTAACGCATACGCATTTCATCCGTACTAGCTATACCGTCAATAATTCCCTCTATATAGCCTTTTATAGCAGAAATAGGCGTTTTCAAGTCATGAGAAATGTGTGATAATAATTGTTTCCGATTTTCTTCATATTGTAAACTTTGATCGATGGAGCTTTTAAGTCTTACACGCATTTCTTCAAATGCTACACTAAGTTGATTAATTTCTTTAATACCACTTATTGCAATAGGTTGTCCTAAGTTACTATTTTGAGGCAGTACTGGAAAGGACAAATCACCTTCTTTTATTCGTAGTGCAGCAGAGCGAAGCGATTGAATAGGTTTAATAATACTGCGAGAAACAATGTAAGTTAGTAAAAAACTAGTTAGTGCAATAAAGCCGAGAAATACCATCATAACAACCGGATGCCAAAACATAGGTATAGGATCTAAACGATAAAACAATATTAGTTGTCCCAAAGAACCGTCGGGATAGGTAAATGTTTCAGCCTTTGTGGCAAAGCGATAGAGATCCAGCGTTAGTTCTGTAGGTACATCGTATAAATATTTATTCCAGTTCTCTCCTTCAAATAGTCGCTGGAGAAATGGAGATATATGCTCTACTTTATTATTTTGGGCAATAACTAGCCCCGCCCAGGCATCATCTAGACGATCATCTAACGACTGTATGTATGCTACATCGTCTAATTTGGCAGTGTCGTATTGCAAAATATAATTTAATTCACCATATACAAGAGCTTGTTCAAAAGATTCATTTTTCTCATTGCCAGTCATTTCCCTAAGATCATGCTTGCCTGCTATGACATACATCGTTAATATTAACATGATTGCTAACATAAGCGGAACAAATGCCATGGCTAAGTAAGATTTGTACAATTTCAATCGAATAGATGACAATTGCTATCACGCCTCACTTTTCTAATAGCTATCGGCACTTCTTATCATACCGATAAAAAATAAACAATTTCATAGTTAATTATTACAAATTTATTACGTTATTCGCGCAATGATTTTATACATTGCATTGTGTAATACAGTATGCCTTATTATTGTTATTTATAGTTCTACTCTAATCGTGAAGGGAGTTTTTTTTACGTATGACCATTATCTCCAAACAACAGCGAGTTTTATTTATTACGATTACTTTGCTTTATTGGATATCTATGTACATCTACGTTCCAACTTTATCTCCATATTTAAGCAGCAACGGTTATTCTTTACCCTTTATTGGTATTGTACTTGGTAGTTATGGACTAATGCAAATGCTCATCCGCTTTCCGCTTGGTATATGGTCGGATACTTTTGGGAAGCGAAAACCGTTTATTATTTTAGGAATGTTCACCGCTTTTGTCAGTTGTATTTTATTTCTTATTCCCGATTTTTGGTTATGGCCTTTAGCTGGACGGATTGTAGCAGGTATTTGTGCATCTACTTGGGTGGCGTTTACGGTAATGTATGCTAGTTTTTTTAGTGCAGAGCAAACAGGAAAAGCAATGGGTAATATCAGTTTTATGACGGTTAGTGGACAGCTCATCGGTATGCTGCTAAGCACTTTTCTTGCCGGAAGCTTTCATCCGACGATGCCCTTTATTGTTGGAGCAGTTATTGCTATCATTGGGCTTATATTGGCTATGTTTATAAAAGAACCTGCTGTTACAGAGCGAGCTGGAATGTCCTTTCAAAATGTTAGAGCTGTAGTAAAAACAAAGCTCCTATGGCATGCCTCTATTTTATCTATTTTAGCTCATTCCGTGTTGTTTATAACGATGTTTGGATTTACACCATTGAAAGCTGCTCAGCTTGGTGCTTCAGGATGGCAGTTGACACTACTAGTATTTTCATTTATGGTTCCGCATGGAATAGCTTCATTGATTACATCAACCATCATCGTAAAACGATATGGACAATATGGGACGATTGTCTTAGGATTTGTCTTTAGCGGGCTCTGTACCGCAGCAATGGTATTTATTCCTTCTATGGAAATGTTATATATGACGCAAGCATTAAACGGTTTTGCACAAGGTATGCATATGCCACTATTTTTAGGCATGGCGATTAGTCAGATTAATGAACGACTAAGAGCAACTGCCATGGGATTGTATCAGGCAATCTACGCTAGCGGTATGTTTGCAGGTCCTTTTATAGCAGGATTTCTTAATGAACGTTGGAGTTTGAATAGTGGATTTATATTTGGTGCATTCGCTGCATTAGTAGGGACAATATTCGCATTATATTGGAGAAAAAAAGAGCAATCAGAAAAGCTACACTTACGCTCATCCGATCGCTCCCTATCCTCTTAATTGATACTATAAACTGACATAATGTTCGATCAACATCAGTACAAAACTAATAAAGCTAATTAGCATCCAAAGTCGATAATCAGTTTGTTGAAACTGGAGTCGATAGCCATAATGGGGCTTAGTATGAATCGTTTGGTAGCCGCGCAATTCGAGTGCTTCCGCTAATTGTTCTGCTCGATAAATGATGGAGCGCAAGTAAGGAATCAGCATTGGAATGATGGCTACAAACGGTAAACGACCATCTTTTGTTATTATTTTCCCGCGCAAGCGGACTATTTTACTAAATCGCTGCCACTCTTCTATTAAAAGTGGAATAAAGCGAAAAATTAATGTAATTAGTAACCCAATGGCTGCCACTGGTACTTTGTATTTACTTAACCAACCAAATGTTTGTTCAAAAGCTCTCTTCAGTCGAAAAGGTGTAATAAGTGACATCATTGGCAAGCCCAATGTCATCACTAACAGCAATTTATATAACCGTTGACCTGTTATTGCCGCTGATGACCAATCAAAAGATAAAGGTTGAAATTGAATAGCAGATACCGCAGTAAAAATAATACTAATGAAGAACATCACTTTAATTATAGAAATATGTTTGAACGCTAATGTTCGTATCGGCCACAATAATAGCAGTGTAACAATAGTAGTTATTATTAACGTTGACCATTTTTCTTGCAGCAAGATGACGGTAGACAAAAGTAAGTATGAGACAATAATAGATCTGGGGTCAAAATAACTAGCAGAAGTAAACTTTGATTCACTTTTTTTTCTGTTGTCCGCATCATTTAATTCTTTTGTTTGCTCGCATTCCGTTAACTTATCTGTTTCTTGCATTCTATCTATTCCTATGGTCTGTTCTAGAAGCTTCTTTTTGTTAAGTGAACTTATATTAGACATTTGCATGATGTTGTTTATTCTGCTAGCCGTTTCTATTACTGTTTCACTCGCTACATTTTTTGTTACTGTATCATCCGCTAAGCTTCCTTCATGCAGCGTTAGTATTTTATTGGCAATAGGTTGCAACACATCTAAATCATGCGTTACGACAATTGCCCCGACGCCTTCCGCTTGATATTTTTGTAAAAAATCGATTAGCATTGCTTTTCCTCTATGATCCAAACCAGATAATGGTTCATCGAGTAGTATCCAGTCTGGTTCGGTAACTGCGATACAAGATAACGCCAGTCTACGTTGTTGACCTCTGCTTAACGTCCACGGATCACGTTGTAATAGATGCTCTTCTAGTCCAGTTCTAGTCAGCGCCCGATGTATCCGCTCCTCAACTTGCTGCTCCTGCGAAGCATAAGGTTTTAATGCATATAGCAATTCTTTTTTGACTGTCTCAGCAAACCACTGTTGTTCTACCTGTTGCATAGCGAGTCCAAGACGTATGATCGCAGGACGGTTCAATTTTATTGTTTTAGGACGATGTTGTGTCGTTGTCCAAAGCGATTGATTAGAAATGATAATTTCTCCATTTGCTAATTGTTTTAAACCAGCGATCGTTTCTAGTAAGGTACTTTTCCCCGCTCCATTATTACCAGTAATAACGATAATATGTCCAGCTTCGAATCTTTGGTTGCACTGATGCAGTAAGTTATTTTCTATCGTCTGATTAGGATGGGCGATCGTTACTTGGTGTAAAATTATATCTGTTTGTTTGTTTTTATTTATGTTCATTTGTTTGAGTGACCTCTGCTATTAGTTCATTCCAAGAAAATGGAAGTTGCAAGCTACTGTTCTTTTGCTGTAATTGCCAAAACAGTTGGACATATAGCGGAGCTGCAAATTGGAGTTGCTCACATCTACTGCTTCCTTCCTCTGATTGCTTATTTCTTGTAAACCATTGTTCTGCACTACCTTCATCCGTTACCTGCCCTTGTTGTACAACCAATACTCGATCTGTTCGCATAATCTCATCTTCTTTTTGCGTTGCCCAAACGACAGCCGTTTTTTGCTTGTTATGTATAGTTCGCAGCTGCTCCATAATTAATTGGACCATTTCACTATCTAACATCGCTGTCACTTCATCCATCAGTAATAGATGATTAGAAACTGCTGCTGCACCTGCGATTGCTGCCAGTTGTAGTTGTCCACCGGATAAATGTTCCAATGGCAGATGACTAAAATGTGTCATAGCGAACCGGCGTATTATAGCATTCGTAAGCGGAATGATCGTCTTTTCTGGCACTCGATATTGCTCCAGTAACAATACGATATCTTCCCATGCTGAAGCTCCTATTAAACCAGCGCCTGGTTGCTGTTGCACAATTGGAATGAGAATTGCTGTTTGATCTGTTTGATCATCACCCAGCCATTGTATATTACCTTCTACCCGATATTGTGTTGATCCTGATAATATTTTTAACAAAGTACTCTTCCCACTACCATTCCACCCATACAACTGAATCCAATCACTTTTATATATCGTTAGCGAAACATCTTGTAGTAAAGGAAACTGCATCGCCTCATCTTCCATTGGATAGACAAATAAACGTTCGCAGATGATTAACGGTTCTTTTTCTAAAATATTTTTCACTTCCCCTCTTCCTTCTCGCTACAATCTGTGCTAGAATTCTCATTGTTAACTTAATTATAATATATTTGGTTAACAATTAAAAGACTATTTTTTAGTAGAAGGAGTATGAAATGAAAGATTTATCGATTCGATCATTAGTTTTAACCGCTTTATTCTCTGCCTTATTTATTGTTTTAAGTTTGCAACAAATGAAACTAGCCTCATCTGTCATTCCATTTACGTTTCAAACACTAGCTGTAATTATTGCTGGTATCTTTTTAAAGCCAAGACAAGCTTTTTTAAGTATATTTATCATTGTTATACTTGGTACGATAGGATTACCTATCTTCGGCGGAAAAGGCGGACTTGCTGTTGTATTAGGACCTACAGGAGGCTATATTATTTCTTTTTCATTCTGTGCTATGTTTATTAGTATTATTACCAATCGTTTTTTGAAATTAACTAAACCAGAAACAATGCTGCAACGAGCAATTTATTTTTTACGTTTATTTGTTCCATATATAATAGTCAGTATACTATTCGTACATATGATTGGATCAACTTGGATGATGTATGTGCTGGATACTTCTTTCTTGAAAGCTTTATCCCTTGGATCAATCCCGTTTATTCCAGGCGATCTTATAAAAGCGGCCATTGGAGTTATCCTTGTGCTAGCTCTACCTACTACGATTAGGAAAACTCGTGCATAATGCTGCCCTTTGATCAATTAGTTGCTTCATAAAAAAAGCATACAGAAAAACGCTAGGATAATCATACGTGATTTCCTAGCGTTTTTGCATATTTCACTATCATTAGTCACTACAGTCTTCAGGATCTTCTTTTTCGGCACCTTCAAGATTGATTTTTTCGGAAACAGTATCACGAATGACAGAAACTACTAATTGCAATAAGTAATTAATATCCGATTGCGCTTGCTGAAATTGCGTTACAATCGGTATGTTATCTAATTCATTTTGTAACACTTCCATTTCGCCTTCAATCTTTTTAACCATATCAGGATTGCGGAATGTATTTTCGAAAGCGACTAGTTCTTTTTGCTTTTTCTTAACGGATGCAATTAAACTTGCTACACGGTCGTTACTATTAATTTGTGCTTCCGCACGACGATAATCTTGCACTTCTGTAGATTGAAAAATCGCTTCTGATAATTGTTTTGCTTTTTCCATAATGTCATCTTTTAATAACAAATCACGTGTATGAAATGATGGAACATTAGTGGGGTCATCTTGATGACTGCAAACTTCTCCGGTAGCAAAGTCATTGTGTACAGCTGCAGTATCTGCCTTGTTTTGTGACATGGATTGCAACTCTCCTCTTCCAGTTATCGTTATTAAAATTTGTAGTGACTATTCATTCCCGGCAGCTTTTACTGCAGAGATAAGTGGTTCACCTTTAATATACCAGGTTTGTGCTTCCACAATTTTTACATCGATAAACGTGCCTATCCAGCTTTTTGGACCTTGCACATGGACTAGTTTGTTTGAACGAGTTCTTCCCGAAAGCATATCAGGATTGTTTTTACTTTCGCCCTCAATCAATACTTCAGCAGTCGTTCCGATTAGTTCTTCATGCTTTTGTCTAGCTATCTCTGCTACCAATGCATTCAACCGTTGTAATCGTTCTTTCTTCACATCAATGGGAACGTTATCCTCCATTACTGCAGCAGGAGTGCCTTCACGTGGTGAATACAAATAAGTATAAGCCATATCAAAACCAACTTCTTCCACTAGTGACAACGTTTCTACAAATTGCTCTTCTGTTTCACCAGGAAAGCCAACAATGATATCTGTTGTGAATGATGCATTGGGAATTGCCTGTTTGATTTTACTAGCTAAATCAAGAAATTTTTCTCGATTATATTTTCGACTCATTCGCTTCAATACTGCCGAACTTCCGGACTGTACTGGCAAATGAATATGTTCTACAAGATTACCACCAGTAGCTAATACTTCAATGAGATGATCATCGAAGTCACGTGGATGACTTGTCATAAAACGTACTCTTGGAATATCAATTTTGGCAATATCAGCCATCAAATCACCAAACTGATATGTCATATCTGTAAAATCTTTACCATACGCATTTACATTTTGACCGAGTAGCGTAATTTCTTTATAGCCTTTTCGAGCTAACTCTCGCACTTCTTCAATAACATCCTGGGGTCTTCTGCTACGTTCTTTACCTCTCGTATACGGAACAATACAATAAGTACAGAACTTGTCGCATCCATACATAATGTTAACCCATGCTCGCATCCCAGACCGTTTTTTCGGCAAGTTTTCAATAATGTCGCCTTCTTTGGACCATACTTCGACGACCAATTCTTTACTAAAATATGCCTCTTCCAATAGATTAGGTAGACGATGAATGTTATGTGTTCCGAATATTACATCTACAAATGAATGTTTTTGTAAAATTCGTCCAACTACTGATTCTTCTTGTGACATACAGCCACAAACGCCTAATATTAAATCAGGTTTTTCTAATTTCAAGTTTTTCAAGTGACCAAGTTCACCAAATACTTTGTCTTCTGCATTTTCACGAATGGCACATGTATTTAACAAAATAACATCTGCTTCTTCACGATCCTCAGTAGCTATATATCCCATTTGCTCAAACATACCACGCATCACTTCTGTATCGTGTTCATTCATTTGACAACCGTATGTTTGTATAAGATAACGCTTGCCAGTACCCATCGTTTGTAGTCGATCTGGTATCGCAAAATCATAGTGGACTTCAATTTCTTCTTTCCCTCTACGCTTCGTTTTCTTATAGCTAGGGGTTGCATTTATTTTAACTATTCTGCCTTTTATGCGATAAGTAGATGTATCTTCATCTTGATCTAACAATTTAGCATCGCTAAAGTCGAAATACTTAGAATAGTCTTTTGTCTCTGGTTTTATTTCTATTGATTGTTCCGGACTGGTAGGTTTACTGTTTTTGTTCACAACCGTTCACTTCCTTATCGGTATCTATCCTATTACACATAGTCCAATGTCCTATTATAGCAGTTGTTGAAAGAGCGGGTCAATAAGTAGTATCGGGAAAGAGCATAATAAAAGACAGGTTTAGCAACTGAATAGCTAATTCCTGTCTTTTGTGAACGATTAATCGATTATTTCAGCTATATCCCCATTGTTAATTGCCGCTGCATTAGCTTCGTCAGTATCAATATGCATATCCAAAGCAAAGCTATCAGATACTCGAGCAATGACGTTTTCAAACACGACACCACGTTCGCCACCTGTTCGTACCCGCAAACGATCTTTATCCTTCACGCCAAGACGCTTAGCATCGTCTGTATGGAAGTGAATATGACGTGCCGCTATAATTGCACCTTCTTGCAATTCAATTTCACCTGCTGGTCCTGTTAGTTTCATTGGAGCTGAACCTGCAATATCGCCAGATTCTTTGACTGGTGGTTTAATTCCAAGCACAAAGGAATCTGTTTTTGAAATTTCTAACTGCGTTTGACTACGTGCAGGACCTAATATACGTACTTTCGGAAATGTGCCCTTCGGCCCGCTTACTTGAACCGTTTCATTGGCTGCATACTGTCCAGGTTGCGATAATGGCTTCATCTCCGTTAATTGATAACCTTCACCAAATAATATTTCTACATGCTGTTGGGATAAATGAATATGTCTTGCAGAAACACCAACTGGAATTTGTCTGTTTGTCACTACGATACACTCCTCGTTTGCTTTACAGCCCGATATTATTCGTCATAAGATGCTGTGTAAAAAACTATTATTTAACTTCTGTATTGATCATACCACTTATTAGAATTAAGCGACAAGGTTTGACACCTTTCGTCACATAACTGTAACGTATAACAGCTCATATTTGTCCATTTATTCCGGTAAATGCTGTTGCAAAAAGGTGAGAGCGTTTTTATGTAAAAATTGTTCCACTAAAGCATCATCAAAACGCTTGTATAAGCTTTCTTTTAATTGATTCACTTGTCCGGGATGAGCAAGCCCTAATACATGTTGATCAATTCCATCAAAATCAGAACCAAGCATAATGCTATTTTGTCCGCCTAATTCACATATATACTCGATATGTCGAATAACATCATCAATCGTTGCCTGCTCGTTTGTTGTCAAAAAATAAGGAACATAAGTAATACCGATAAGACCGTTATTTTCAATAATATATTTTAGTTGATTGTTATTTAAATTACGTGGATGCGGGCACAACTCAAATGCGTTGGAATGTGAAGCAATAATCGGTCGAGTAGTAATAGCTGCCAAATCCCAGAAACTTGTTTCTCCCAAATGCGAAATATCTAGAATAATACCAAGTTCTTCGCATTGTTTAACGAAAGCAGCTCCAGCTGAGCTTAACCCAGCGTTTCGTTGCTCTAGCACGCCATCAGCCGCCCAGTTGGCATTATTCCAAGTTAAGCTTAATGCTCGGAGACCTAATCTATGTAACAGTCGCAATAATGCCGGATTGCCATCTAATCCATCGCAACCTTCTAACGATAGCATAGCTCCAATTTTATTTTGCTCTATACAAGTAGCGAGATCATGTTGATTGCGAACAAGTGACATTTTTGGATGCGAAATAATATGAGAATAAAATAAATCAATACTTTCTAACACATCTAATAACCAGTTTTGTCTAGATTGATGTACAAAAACTGCAAACACTTGCAATAACGAATCTGCTTCAACTAAGCGATCTAATGTCACATCGAGTTTTTCGTTTACTGTTGATTCTGTGTCCATTGCTGTTGCGAAAGACAGCTCTTTATCATCTAGTAATTTATATAGTGCATCACAATGAAAATCAATGGTTTTCATTATATCCCCTCACTCTCCTACAACTTTATTTGTTTTTATTCATTATATCAATTTTATGTTTTTCATGAAGCAAAAAACCCGTTCACAATAAATGCAAACGGGAATTAAGGCATAAGTTAGCATCTTTAATAAAAAAATAATAGCGCTGTTACAGCTCATTTAAGGATTAGCGTGGTTCTACTATTAATTTAATAGCTGTTCGATCTTCACCATCAATAACTATATCTGTAAATGCCGGTATACAAATAAGATCGACACCACTTGGAGCGACAAAACCACGTGCAATGGCTACTGCTTTTATCGCTTGATTCAGTGCTCCTGCCCCAATTGCTTGTAACTCCGCTCCACCTCGCTCACGTAGAACACCTGCCAAAGCCCCTGCCACTGAATTTGGATTGGACTTTGCTGATACCTTTAATACGTCCATAAAAAGTACCTCCCCTGGAATGTTGGTTGGATTCACTTATAAAGTGTATTCGTTACTTGCGAAATAATTCCTGACTTCGCAGTATCATTTGTCGAATAGACTACAATCTGAAAAACATCTCTATTCGCTTACTTAGTTGATTAAATATATGTACCTGAATACAAAAAAATGACTGCTTATTATAAAAGCAGCCATTGTTCCTCTGTCAATCGTATTTTTTCTATTGCTGTTGCATGACCCGTTAGTTCATCTATTTTTACGTGGACAGCATGTAGGTGCCAAGCGCCTTCATCTACGACAAATCGTGTAGGCATTTGTGTTTGAAAGCGATAAAGTACTGATTCTTTTTCCATCCCTAATACTCCTTCTTTGGATCCCACCATGCCAACGTCTGTAATATAAGCTGTTCCTTGAGGTAAAATGGTATCATCATTCGTTTGAACATGAGTATGTGTACCAACTACTAGCGATGCTTTACCATCCAAATGCCAGCCTAGTGCAATTTTCTCTGAAGTTGCTTCGGCATGAAAGTCTATTAATATTGCTTTCGTTCGCTTCTGAACAGTTGCAATGAGATGATCCGCCATAGCAAACGGACAATCGATAGGTGGAAGAAATGTTCTTCCTTGCAGATTAATAATCGCTAATTCTTTTCCATTTGCTTTTATAATGGTGGAACCTTGTCCTGGAGCTGCTTCGCTAAAATTCGCAGGTCGTACTATTCGCGGTTCGTCTTCGATCCATTCAAATATATTTTTATTATCCCACGTATGATTTCCCATCGTTATACCATGAATGCCCCACTCAAAAAATTCAGTTGCAATGGGACGTGTTATGCCTCGCCCTGAAGCAGCATTTTCTCCATTTGCAATAATAATATGGGGCTGATATTTACTAATTAAAGTTGGTAGCACTTTTTTTACTGCTTCTCTACCTACTTTACCCACAATATCACCAATAAATAATACATTCATCTCGTTTAATCCTCATCTCTATTTGTTGCTATTTCCTGTTAGCTCTATCTAGTGTAACATCAACAGATTAAATCGCAAACTAGAAGTTTAATAATAGAAAAGTGGCTGCTAAGCAGCCACTTTTTTATTATGAACTATTGTTATATTATTTAGCGTACTCTACTGCTCGAGTTTCTCGAATTACCGTAACTTTAATATGTCCCGGATAATCCAATTCACTCTCGATTTTTTTCGTAATATCTCTAGCTAAACGGAATGACTCTGTATCATCAATTTTATCTGGTTGCACCATAACACGGATTTCACGACCTGCTTGAATAGCGTATGATTTTTCTACGCCTTCAAACGATTCGGTAATTTCTTCTAGTTTCTCCAAACGTTTGATGTACGTTTCTAACGTTTCACGTCTAGCTCCTGGGCGTGCTGCCGATAAAGCATCCGCTGCACCTACTAACATCGCAATAACCGATGTAGCTTCTGTATCGCCATGATGTGATGCAATACTATTGATAACAACCGGATGTTCTTTGTACTTCTTAGCTAGCTCTACACCGATTTCAACGTGTGATCCTTCTACTTCATGGTCTAATGCTTTACCTATATCATGCAGTAGCCCAGCTCTTCTTGCTAAAGTAAGATCTTCACCAAGTTCTGAAGCCATAAGACCTGCTAAGTAAGCAACCTCCATAGAGTGCTTCAATACATTTTGTCCATAACTTGTACGATATTTTAAACGACCTAATATTTTGATCAGATCTGGGTGTAAACCATGAACGTTTACTTCAAATGTGGCTTGTTCACCATATTCTCTAATACGCTCATCAATTTCTTTTCTTGATTTTTCAACCATTTCTTCAATGCGAGCAGGGTGAATCCGTCCATCAGCTACTAATTTTTCTAAAGAAGTTCTAGCGATTTCACGTCTTATTGGATCAAAACCAGATAGAATGACCGCTTCCGGTGTATCATCAATAATAAGATCGATACCGGTCAATGTCTCCAAAGCACGAATGTTGCGGCCTTCGCGTCCAATAATACGGCCTTTCATTTCTTCATTAGGCAAGGTAACAACAGATACCGTTGTTTCAGCAACGTGATCTGCAGCACAACGCTGGATAGCAAGTGAGATAATATCACGAGCTTTTTTATCTGCGTCTTCCTTTGCTTGCTGTTCAATATCTTTAATCATTTGTGCTGTTTCATGACGTACTTCCTGTTCAACATTGGATAAAATGATCGCTTTTGCATCTTCTGTTGTAAGATTAGAAATTCGTTCCAGCTCACTTAACTGCTGTTTATAAATCAAATCAATTTGGTCTTGTGTTTCTTCGATGCGTTTTTCCTTGTTGGCCACTGTTTCTTCTTTGCGTTCAAGCGTCTCTAGCTTTTTATCCAACGACTCTTCTTTCTGCATGATACGTCTTTCTTGACGTTGCACTTCATTACGACGCTCACGAATATCTTTATCAGCTTCGGAACGGAGCCTGTGGATTTCGTCTTTCGCTTCAAGTACTACTTCTTTTTTCTGAGCTTCCGCTTCTTTTTTCGCATTTTCTACGATAAGTACTGCTTCTTGCTCTGCACTTGAAATTTTAGCTTCAGCTATTGACTTTCTAAGGACGTAACCAACCCACAAGAAAATTGCGCCAACAAGGAAATATCCCAATATCCAAATCCAGATATATTCAGGCATCTTGTTCACCTCCTTGTTGCGTACATCGAACTTGTCGTTCGACATGATAATGGCTTCTAACCAGTTCCATATTGTTTCATCATCATACTACATAATTGACGAAATAAATCAGTTTGAACTAAATTTTGGAAGGAAAATCAGTTCAAGGTTTGAAGGAATACATCATCATTTTATCTTTTCATAAATTCAATTGTCAAGCATATGACCATCTTCTTCAAATAATTCTTGTTCATTTATTCTAAATTGGTCCATTTTCATAATCTGATAAACCATTCCAGCAGGGAATCCGCGCCTTAATAAAAATTGTTGTAGCTTGTATTGTCTCTTTCTATGATCTCCAGTTATATGCGGCCATTTCTTCTCAGCAGCGTATAAAGCAGCTTCATTTTCATTATCCAAATCTAGTGTTGCAACCGCTTCTTGGGCAAGTTCTTTCTTAATACCGATGGCTTGTAATTGTTGTAAAATAAAATTTCGACCTTTTTTATTGTTTCTTAATTTGCTTTCAGCATATTGCTTCGCATACTGTAAATCATCCAGTATTTTTTCTTTGGTTAGTCGTTCTACTGCATAAACGCTATCACTTTCTGAAAATTCTTTACGCAGTAAATAGTTTTGTAGCTGCTTACTTGTGCAAGCTTTACGACCTAAATAACGAATGGCTGCAATGTAAGCATCGTACTGCAAAGCTGATTTTTCAATTTCTTCTAGTAGGTCGCTATTAATTATCGTTCCTTGAGTTAAACGATAATTTATCCAAATATCCTCATGAATGGACGGTCCAGGTTCATCATTAATATATAATATTAGTTTATTTTTATTTTTTTTATCGTAATGTATAGCTGTTATTACATATTGCTCCATTCTTAAAATACTCCTTATAATTTAATTCGCCGATTCCATCTGGAATCGGCGAAAGTAATAAGTATTAATTAAAATTATTCTTCGTCAACCAAAAAATCTTCTTCGTCTTCCTCTTCCTCAGGCTTACTATTGGTTGGAGCTACAACTAAATTATTAGTGTCTCGGATTTGTTTTTCAATTTCTTGAGCTACAGTAGCATTATCTTTCAAATACTGTTTCGAATTTTCACGACCTTGACCAAGTCGTTCGCCATTATATGAAAACCAAGCACCGCTTTTTTGAACGATTTCTAACTCTACCCCAATATCAATTAAACTTCCTTCGCGGGAAATACCTTCACCATACATAATATCAATTTCTGCTTGTTTGAATGGTGGAGCAACTTTATTTTTTACAACTTTAATACGTGTCCGGTTTCCAATCATATCATTACCTTGCTTTAAAGTTTCGATACGACGTACATCAAGTCTAATTGTGGAATAAAACTTAAGCGCACGACCACCAGGAGTTACTTATAGCGATAGGTAATCGTCATCGTCAGCATAATCTGGACGAGCGATTTTCCCCCGCTTCACACCGTACGTGCGACTTTCATCGCATACGGCGTTCCATCAAAATAATGTCCTGTAACATTGTTTTGACTATGCCCCTTCGCTCCACACCCATTACGATGCTTCTACACTACTACGGGCTGCTGCCATTCGGATTAAGCGGGCATTTCCTCCCAACAAGGAACATTAGCTTCCATCAGCTGCAATATTTCCTTCCAAACTTCCTTTGTTCCATTCAATCTAGCTTTTTTCATCGCTGCCTTAGCTGTCCTCTATAATCCGCCTGGTTTCCTGCTCCATTGCTGATGGATAACAGTATGAATAAATAATAATCATTCACAGTTTTGCGCACCCTGATACGCTATTCTGCTCCAGGTATTCTATGTAAAAGTTCGGTTACGGATCGTACATACGAGGATTCCCTTTCGGTCAACATAGCAACTTTATAGCCACCCGCCCTGGACGTTGTCGAGCTTGTATTGTTATACAAACTGCTCGAATACGTTGGAACGACTTTAGCGAGCTTCGTACAAGTAAAAGATGGTTATTACATGCACGTCACAGTTTTAGTGTTTCCGGTTTAATCAGCAACTAACCGGGAAGGGAGCTACCCCCTTCAATATCGATTGAATAGTTCTGCCTATAGGCAGGCTAACTTTATTTTGCATTTCTGCAAAGGTTGGATTAGCAACAAAGCGCACCAGGATTTCCGAACATTACTCCTACTTTTTCTCTTAATTGGTTAATAAATATAGCAATTGTTTTGGATTTTGAAATGGCTCCGGACAACTTACGTAATGCTTGTGACATTAGACGCGCCTGAAGTCCAACGTGTGAATCTCCCATATCTCCTTCGATTTCTGCTTTTGGCACTAAAGCGGCAACAGAGTCGATAACGATAACGTCTACAGCGCCACTACGAACTAACGCTTCAGCTATTTCGAGCCCTTGCTCCCCAGTATCTGGCTGTGAAAGTAGTAGCTCATCAATGTTAACTCCTAGCTTACTTGCGTACAAAGGATCTAAAGCATGCTCTGCATCGATAAATGCAGCTTGTCCACCAATACGTTGTGCTTCTGCGATGGCATGTAGCGCAACTGTCGTTTTACCAGAAGATTCTGGACCGTAGATCTCGATAATCCGACCGCGAGGGTAACCTCCTATACCAAGAGCCATATCTAATGCAATGGAACCGCTCGGCACGGTTTCTACTTGCATATGTGTTGATTCACCAAGTTTCATAATGGAACCTTTTCCAAATTGCTTTTCAATTTGTTTTAAGGCATTTTCTAAAGCGGTACGTCTATCCGTCAACTTACCTCACAACCCTTCGTCATTATACTAGTATCATACCCTATCTAAAACCGGTTGCCAACAACTTTTTTCGAACACACATTCGTATTATATTTTTGCACAAAAAAACCGCAGCTCTCTTATGAGTCGCCACGGTTCTTCCGTTAATAAACATAAGTATATCGAATGTCAATTATTGCGTCAAGGCTTGCCATAGTCGATATTGCGCAGCTTTTACAGCGCGTAGTCGAATCATCTCACGATCGCCGCCTAGTTTTAATTCATATACAGCCGTATCTTTTTCTCGTTGTGCTAAAGCGATATATACAAGCCCTACGGGCTTTCCTTCCGCAGTACCTGGACCAGCTACTCCAGTAAAAGATACAGCAAAGTCGGTATTTGCAATTTGGCGCATATTATCAGCCATCAACCGAGCGGTTTGTTCACTAACAGCTCCTGCCGCTCCATCTCCTTCTAACATAGAAAGAGGGATGCCGAGCAACTGATGTTTCATTTCATTGGTGTAAGTAACGACTCCGCCCTTGAACTCACCACTGCTACCAGGAACACTTGTAATTAATTCAGCGAATAATCCCCCTGTACAACTTTCAGCGCTCGCTAGCGTCCTTCTGGAGCTTCTTAGCAGCTGATGGATAGTGACCTCAATCGGAATATCTTGTTCTGCGTATAAATGATGGCCGACTCGTTCTTTAATTTGAATAACTGCGGCATTAATTTTTTGTTCTGCTATCGCTTCACTTTCTGCTTTTACAGATACACGAAGCGCCACTTCCCCTTCTTTTGCGTAAGGAGCTAGCGTTGTTTCTTGTTGTTGTTCAATCAAGTCAAGTAATTGATCCTCTAAATTAGATTCTCCAATTCCAGCAAACTTTAATATTCTAGAATACAGTGGTTTTACGTTACCAATTTGTTGTCTTAACCATTGATCTGCACTACTAGCTAACATTGCTTTTAATTCGCGTGGTGGACCTGGAAGAAGCAAATAAGCAGTGCCATCTTGTACTACACCGACACCAACCGCCAAACCAGCATTATTGTGAAGTGGCTCGCTTGCTTCTAACATTATCGCTTGCTTTCGATTACTCTCGACCATATGTGTGCCGCGTTCAGAGAATAACGCTTTAATTTTGTCCATCGATGGTTCATGAATAATAAGAGAACGGTTTAAATATTGCGCTAATACTTCTTTTGTTAAATCATCTTGTGTTGGTCCAAGCCCTCCAGTAAATACGAGTAAGTCCGCTCGTTTTCTACCGATTTCAATAGCTTCTCGCAACCGTCCTGGATTATCACCTACAACAGATTGGAAGTAAACATCGATACCAAGTTCGGCTAATTTAACCGATAACGTTTGTGCATTTGTATTGACAATTTGACCGAGTAATAATTCGGTACCAACAGCTATAATTTCTGCCTTCATATAGGAAACCCCTTTTTGACCATTAGAGTATACGATGCTCTTTTTCTATTTTTCGCAAAAGAGAAGACACTTCCCTAACCATAATCGGAAAAGTGCCTCTATTAAGCTTATTCAACTGGAATGAGATGTTTGTTTTTTATAAAATAATCGATACCAGAATAAACAGTAATGATTGCTGCAATCCAACTCATAATTACATCAAATGGAAAATCAATAAGTACAAATGGGAAATTATTAAGTAAAAGTACAATAATCATTGTAATTTGCACACCTGTTTTCCATTTTCCCCACTTACTTGCCGCCATTACTTTACCTTCTAAGAGAGCGATTTGTCGCAAGCCAGTAATAGCAAACTCACGACTAATGATAATAATGGCAATAAAAGCATTCAACTTATCCATCTGAACTAGTGAAATTAAAACCGCAGCAACGAGTAACTTATCAGCTAAAGGATCAAGTAATTTTCCGAGATTGGTAACGAGCTGATTTTTCCTGGCAATATAACCATCCAAAGCATCGGTACTAGCTGCGATAATAAAGATAAGAACTGCAATAATTTGATTATAAGTAATGGAGAAGTCTGCAAATACAAGCGAGCCAAAATCAAGGCGCATAAGCAAAAAGAACATAATAACTGGAACTAAAAAGATACGTGCAATCGTAATTTTGTTAGCTAAATTCATGGCATTCCCTCCCGGGTAACTCGAATCTATGTACTTGAATTGCTGATTTCCACTATATCGAACGAATATCTGCCCGGATATACCAGTTATTTTATCTAAAATTGTTAAATTGTAATTCTACCGGTAAATCAGCACCACGAAGCAATGCAATAACAGATTGCAAATCGTCACGACTTTTGCCAGTTACTCTAATTTGATCACCTTGTATTTGACTTTTTACTTTTAATTTAGAATCGCGAATCATAATATTAATTTTTTTGGCAACATCTTGTTCAATCCCCTGCTTCAAACGAATATGTTGCCGCACTGTTCCACCTGTAGCAGGCTCTATTTTATCATAGTCCATATTTTTAATGGGAACGCCTCGTTTGACTAATTTTGATTGAAGAATATCAATGACGCTCTTTAATTTATATTCATCATCAGAGACAATTACAAATTCCTCTTTTTCTAATTTTATAGAGCTTTTGCTACCTTTAAAATCAAATCGTCCGATTATTTCTTTTTCGGCTTGTACAATAGCATTACCAACTTCTTGGAAATCAACTTTGGACACTATATCAAATGAACTTTCTGTACTCACTCTGTTTCCTCCTCTTTTTCTAATTCTAAGACTAAACGTTTACTACTGTTACCATCACCATCATCTACCAGCACTCCGTCGATTTTGATTTCGGTATACTTTGGCCATCTAACATCTAGATAAGTAACTTCTGCTATATCAAATTCTAGTTTTTCTCCATCATTAGCTGTACTGTAAAATAACTTTTCACCGTTACGGCTGTCTTTGCGCATTTCTAGCCAAGTGTTTCCACCACTCACTGCAACTGTAATCTTATGAGTATCTTTTGCTGAACTAATTTTAAATCTAGATTCTCGATTTGTCGATTTCGCTTCATCTAACGTAATTGTAACCGTAGGCGTAGGCTTTGGTGTCGGCTCAATTGTAGGTGAAGGCGAAATTGCTGTAGATGTATTTGATGTTGGCAGCGGTGAACTATTATCCGTAATATTTTCTTGGTTCAATTGGTCTGGTTTAGCATTTTCTTTTGTAAAGGCATAGTACCAAACAAGCACAATAATTAAAATAAAAAAACACCACATGACAATATTAAAGCCAATTTTACCTACTCGGTCCGATTTCATCTTTTTCAGCTTGCGCGGTGGTCTAATTTCTATAGGCTCTGTATTATCCTGCTCCAATGTCGAAGAGGGAACATCATGCTGATAAAGGCGCAACACTTCATCTGCATCTAGCCCTACTGCTTCTGCATAATTTTTAATAAATGCTTTAACATAGAAGCTACCGGGCAAGACGCTATAATCACCACTTTCAATAGCCTCCAAATAACGAGTTCTTATTTTTGTCAGATCTTGAATATCTTCTAGTGTCATCTTTTTTTCTTCTCTTGCTTCACGTAACAACGCACCTAATTCAGACATGACTAGGCCTCCCTTCCGTGCAATATCAATATTATTATAAATATCCCTCGTCTAACATTAGCTCATCCATGGTAATTTCTTCGTCGGGTGTGCTACGTAATTCTACAATAAAATCAAAAATATCGTAGTTGTACGTGGACTCACTAATAAACATATCAGGATGTTCTACAACTTTTATACAAGGCATTGCAAAAACATGCTCAAGTAGTGTGGCATGCTTTTCATTAGAGCGAATAGTACTCACCACACCATCGATAATAAATACGTTGCGAGGATTTAACTCTTGCTCCGTCAATTGATTGCGCACCGTTTGTCGTAATAATGTGGAGGAAAGAAATGTCCATCTTTTATTTGCACAAACACTACCAGCAATAATCGACTCTGTTTTGCCAACACGTGGTCTCCCGCGTAAACCAATGACCAAATGACCGGGTTGCTTAAACACTTCACCTAAAAAGTCAACTAGAACACCTAACTCATCTCTTGTAAATCGATAAGTTTTTAAAGCTGCTGCATCTCGTTCAATATATTTTCCATGTCGCATCGCCATAATATCAATAAGAGATGGTGTTCCCAACTTATTAACAGTAATGCTATTCATCGCAGCTAGTAATTGTCCAAGTAAAGTTATTTTGTTGGCATCATCCGTTTGTAAGAGCATGCAGCGAGTTTGATTTTTCAATCCATTAATCGTTAAAATGTTTACTTCTAACATTCCTAATAATGAAGCGATGTCACCAAGCAAACCGGGGCGGTTATTATGTATTTTATACTCTAAATACCACTGATTAGATTCCACTGGATCCCTCACTTCATCAAGACTAATTAAATTGTAACATTAGTAGATAGTATCATTCTACTGCTAATTCTACAATTTTCGCCAGGTTCCTGCAAATTCCCATCACTATATAGAAATAATTGGATATAAATAAAAATAAACAAGTATAAGTCCGCGAAAATGGTAACTATTACTATGTTAGCCAACCACCGTTAGCACTAATAATTTGACCGGTAATATAAGATGATTCTGGCAAGCATAAAAAATATACTAAAGATGCTATTTCTTCTGCTGTCCCTAGCCGCCCAAGCGGAATATCATCTTTCAACTCTGCAACTTCTTGTTCATTAAACTGATCAAGCATTTCTGTTTCAATCGCTCCAGGAGCAACAGCATTTACTGTCACTCCTGAAGGCGCTAATTCTTTAGATAAAGCTTTGGTAAAAGCATTGAGTCCACCTTTGGAAGCGGAGTAAAGCACCTCACAGCTAGCTCCGGACAGTCCCCATATAGAAGAAATGTTAACAATTCGACCAAAACGTTGCTCAATCATATGTGGCATAAACAATTGTGTCGTATGAAAAACTCCCCGCAAGTTAACAGACATGACATCGTCCCACTCGGTTTCTGTCACATCTTGCAGCATGCCATAAGAAGCAATCGCTCCATTGTTGACGACAATATCCGGCATTAACTGATAATCGACTAGCTTTTCCTTCATACGCTCTAACTGATCCCGTGAACGCAAATCAGCGGAAATAGTTAACACTCGCACACCATAAGATAAACAAATTCTAGCTGTTTCATTTGCTTGTTCGTGCGAATGCAAGTAATGAATAACGACATTAACGCCTTCTAAAGCAAATCGCTTCGCAATCGCCGCCCCAATTCCTCGGCTTCCCCCTGTAATAAGTGCTGTCATTTGCTGAAGTGACTTCATCATTACAAATGATTAACAATCGATATAGACATTTGTTCCGCATCAAAATGTTCCCTTAAACGAGCATTAGCATCCGCAAGCGTACATTTTTCATAACAATGCAAAATATCAAAAAGATCGTTACCTCTAAATCTATATTTCGTAAACTCACCGGCTATTGCCTCAGGGGAATTAAGCATTCGTAAAAAATTACCTATTTTTTTTCGCTTGATCCGTTCGAACACAGTAGCATCAAGCCCAGTTTCTTTTATTTGTTCTACGGCAGCTAGAAGTTTAGTCACCAATTGATCTGGATCTGGTGTATCTCCACCAATAATCGAAAAACCATACTGCGAATCAATGTTATATTCGTGGCTGAAGGAATCCGAAATAAGTTGCTCTTCATAGAGAGATTGATACAAAGATGTACTTGTTCCTAATAAACAATCTAACATTAGCTTTGTCGTTACTTCTTGTTGTAGTAAGTCTGATCCCGTTACCGTAATTGCTTTTTCTTTGAAACCAATCATACACTTTGGTAACGATACAGCTAGTTTTTGAATTACTTTTTTATTTCTCACTTTGCTAGGTTCATCATCAAAAAAACGTGAAATACTTTTGCCAGGCGGATAATTTTTGGCAGCTTGATTGCTGCGTACTAAAGCTATAATTTCCTCTGGATCAACTCCACCTACAACAAAAAGCAGCATGTTAGAAGGATGATAAAATGTATTGTAACAATGATATAGTGTTTCTTTATCAATCTTTCTTATAGAATCGACTGTTCCAGCAATATCAATATGAACAGGATGGTTCTGATACATCGCTTCAATTAAACCGAAATAAACGCGCCAATCAGCATTATCAGCGTACATATTAATTTCCTGTTCGATGATCCCTTTTTCTTTTTCTACGTTTTCATCTGTAAAATAAGGGTTTTGCACAAAATTAATTAACGTCGTTAAGTTTTCTGTAACATGTTCTGTTGCGGAAAATAAGTAGACCGTTCTATCGAAGCTTGTAAAGGCATTTGCTGACGCTCCATGCGAAGCAAAGGTAGCAAATATATCTCCATCCGGCTCTTCAAACATTTTGTGCTCCAAAAAATGAGCTATCCCATCTGGTACTCGTGTTGGCTCTGTACCAACATGAGCAAAATGATTATCGACCGATCCATAGCGAGTAGCAAAAGTAGCATAGGTTTTTTGAAAGCCACTTTTCGGTAATACAACTACTTCCAACCCGTTATCCAGTACTTCCCGATAAAGTGTTTCTTGCAGTCGTTCATAATGTAGTTTTTCCATCTACTACTTCTCCTCCCTATCCCGTAGAAAATATATTGTATCTAATTGCACATGTTCAGCAACTGTAACAATATCTTCTTTCGTAATATCTTTGACTTGTTGTAGTAACTGCTCTACTGATCGTTTTGTTCCACTAAATACTTGATTAAAATGATAACCAATCGTTTCGAAGGCTGAATCCTGCATTTCCCTTAATTGATTAATAAGCATCGCTTTCGTTTGCTCCATCTCCAAATCGGTCAATGCACCAGCTCGCATCGCTTCTAGCTGTTCTTCAATAATAGCTACTGCCTGCTCGTAATGAGCAATTTCGATGCCGGATTGTATCGTACAGATACCTTTGTGACCATCTAATCTAGATGCAGCGTAATATGCTAAACTAGCTCGTTCACGAACGTTCAAAAATAATTTAGAATGCGGATATCCACCTAAAATGCCGTTATACATTAATAGCGCTGCGTAGTTCGCATCGTTGTAGCCAAGGCCGGTCGTTAACCCCATGTTTAATTTACCTTGCCCAACATCCAATTCTTCTACGACTCGTTTTATTTCAGTAGGACCAGTCTTTAACTGCGTGCTGCTATAGAGTGTAGGCGCACCTTGTTTGATATTAAAAGAGTCTGCTACATATTTCTCGACTTCAGCAAGCGTAGTATCACCAACAACGTAAAGATCAAAAGCAGCCTCTTTCAGCCAATCTTGATAACGGTTATAAAGTGACTGGGCAGTAATTTGCAATAAATCACTTTGTTTGCCGAGTGGATGTAACCGATATATATCATCTTCACACATTTCTTCTAAACATCGTTCGGCAGCATATCTAATTTTATCATTTACAATGGCTTCTAATCGTTTGCGAATATTATCTTTTTCTGCTTCTACATATGCAGTAGAAAAAGAACCATTAGGCAAATAAGGGGAACTGACAGTGTCTCCCAAAAACTGTAGTGCTTGCGCTAATAGTGATTCATTCGTTGTTACAAATTGATCATTTATAATATCCAAACTAAATTGTACGATTTGAGAATCGCCTCGTTTATATATATCAAATCCAAAACCAGCACCATACAATTCATCTAATTTAGCTCGAAACAACGATGTTTCAGGCAATTTGGCGTTTCCACGTCGCATAACAAATGGTAAAAGCGCAGTTTCAGTAACTGTATTTTCTTCAAGTGGTACTCCAGCGTATAATGATATCGCAAATGTTTTAAATCTTTTTGTTGGAAGTACATGTATTCTTAATCGTTGAACTTGTCCGCTTTGAAAAACATTCACTTCATTCGCTCCCTTCTAAACACTCGTGTAATAATTAAACATTTCCATCTTGATTTTACCGAAGTAAAATGGAAGAAGCAACCACATTCCTAAGATAGAAACAGGTTGCCCCAACCTTTAAATACAAAAAATATGTTTGCCAATTGTCATTACTTGCTTTCGTGTCCAAATCCATTTGGAAGTTGCCGTATCTGGGTTAAAGTAATAGAGGCATCCATAAGTAGGATCAAGCCCATTGACTGCTTCTTCTACTGCTCGTCGTGCTGTTTCGTTCGGTGTTAAATATATTTGACCATCATCTACAGCTGTAAAAGCACGAGGTTGAAATATAACACCGTAAACCGTATTTGGAAAGTTAGGTGATTTAACACGATTCAAAATGACAGCTGCTACTGCAACCTGACCTTCAAATGGTTCACCGCGTGCTTCGCCATACACAGCATTAGCCATTAAACGTAAATCATTTTCGCTTAATCCTAATCGATTAGATGCAGGTAAAGACGAACTTCCCGCATTATTTTCTTTTCCACTTCCACTATTGGACGTTTTGTTTTCTTCCTTTTTACCAGGCTTCCAGTTTTTCGTAGCTGCTACTAATTTCTCTTTCGTACTTGTTCCTACTACCCCATCGGATTTCAGACCAAATTTCCATTGAAACCACGTTACTGCATTTTTCGTTTTTGTTCCGAATATACCGTCGATTTCCCCATCATAATACCCCAAATTAGTTAATCGACCTTGTAATTCGGTTACATCAGCTCCAGTAGAGCCAACCTTTAACGTAGCGCCACTAAATGTTTCAACACTTTTATCTACTTGAGATACATACATTACAGATAGAAACAATGCAATAGTTAACGTCATTAACAAAACACGTTTTTTCATATTGGGATCTGCCTTTCTCATACAAGTTATTCGCTTTTTAGAGCGGTGTCTAACATTAAGTATGAGAAAGTAATCCCTTTTCTATGCAAAAATAACTATTTTGTTAAAAACTAATTTGCTTTTAATTGTTCTTCTGTCACTAGCACCTCTCTTGGCTTACTTCCTTCATATGGTCCGATGATTCCTTTTGTTTCCATTTGATCAATTAGTCTACCCGCTCGATTGTAGCCAATACGCATTCTTCGTTGCAACAAAGAAACGGAAGCTTGCTTCGCTTCAACGACAATTTGTACAGCATCGTTGTAAAGTTCATCTAATTCAATAGCATTTTCATCTTCTTCCTCTATTTCTGGTACAAGCTCTTCGTTATACTCTGCTTCCGCTTGTTCTCTTGTAAAGGCTACAAGAGCTTCGACTTCCGGATCGGATAGAAAAGCTCCTTGCACACGAATAGGTTTGGACATTCCAACTGGTAAAAATAACATATCACCACGACCAAGCAACTTTTCTGCGCCGACCATATCCAGAATAGTTCTTGAATCGACTTGTGAAGAGACACCAAAAGCAATTCTAGATGGAATGTTCGCTTTAATAACTCCGGTAATAACATCAACAGAAGGACGTTGTGTAGCTAGTATTAAATGAATTCCACTAGCTCTAGCTTTTTGAGCTAACCTTGCTATAGACTCTTCCACATCATTGGCAGCAACCATCATCAAATCAGCTAGCTCATCGACAATGACGACAATATATGGTAATACAGCATCTGGTTGACCAGCCATCATTGCATTATATCCTTCGATATTACGAGTACTCGATTTGGAAAATTGCTCATAGCGATTTTCCATTTCTACTACTATTTTTTTCAATGCAAGAGAAGCTCTCCTTGGATCTGTTACAACTGGCGCTATTAAATGTGGAATGCCATTGTACATGTTTAACTCGACCATTTTAGGATCAATCATAAGAAACTTCACTTCATCAGGGGTTGCTTTATATAATATGCTAGTAATGATCCCGTTAATACATACAGATTTTCCAGATCCTGTTGCACCGGCAACTAGTAAGTGAGGCATTTTTGTCAAATTTCCGACGATAGTTTGCCCGGATATATCTCGACCAAATGCGATAGATAATTTAGAAGCAGCTTTTTGAAAAGCAGCAGTCTCCATTACTTCCCGCATCGTTACAATCGAAACCTCTAAGTTGGGCACTTCGATACCAATGGCAGACTTTCCAGGAATTGGCGCTTCCATTCGAATATCTTTGGCGGCGAGCGCGAGCGCAATATCATCAGCTAGCCCGACTATACGACGGACCTTCACACCTTCCGCTGGCTGCACTTCATAACGAGTAACAGCAGGACCACGGATAACATCAAGTACATGCGCACGTACACCAAAGCTTTCTAAGGTCGCTTCTAGTTTTCTTCTAGAATCGTATAGATCTTTTGGTTCTCCATTTTTACTATTACTTTGCGGTTTATTAAGTAAAGAAAATGGCGGCATTTGATATGGCTTTTCTGATGAAGATAAAATAGTAACCTCTTCTACTGATTGATTATTTAGCCCAATAGGACGTCTTGGTGCACCTTCCAGTGATTGTGCAGCTGTAATTATTGCCTCAGAACTGGGAAGATCATAACTATTTTCATTTTCCTCGAGATTAGTCATACCGCTGTGTTGTGTTATATTATGTAACTCATCCTCTTTAGAAGTGGCTATAGAAGGTGCATGATACTGTTCGACTACATGATGATCACGGACATTATCCAATTTATCATCGTCAAGATCAATTACGCGCTCAGTAGTTTGTCCTTCTTTATTAGTCTCTTCTGCTGTTTGCTGTTCACGCTCTTTCTTTTTCTTTTCCCAAAAATCAAACACCCGATCACCAATTGTTTGTAATGTAAATGTTTTTTTAGCATTTTTTCGAGCGGATGTTAGTCGATCTGTTGTTTGATCAAGTTGAGCTGAACTATCGTCTCCATCCTCGTCCTTGTACTGATCGTAATGAGTAACAGAAATCTCTTCATCAGGCGGTATGGGTGTTTTATTATTTTTTATTTGTTTAGCTTTTTGAACATTTGTTCGTTTTTTTGTCCATTGTATATATTTTGCTTGGAATAATTTGTAGAACTTCATTGTTTTCTTCACAACAATTCGCAAAATATCAATATAGGATCTTCCTGTAATTAACATAATAGAAATAGCAATCATAACGATCATAAGAAGCAAAGCTCCATAATATCCAAACAGCGTGAAAAAAGCAGTATATTGCACAGCTCCAACATATCCACCACTAATTCGTTTATCTCGAATAGAGATGTTTGGTGATGGATCAGAAGCAATTAATTCCATCTTCAAACTTTTATTTAATTCACTAAATATTAATCCGCCACTCCATTGATCGCGGGGAATGACTTCGAACCGATAATTTATTTCGGACATGGAACTACCTAATGTTAATGCCATTACAATAATGACAATTCCTAATCTCCGATTAGACCACCCTTTTGGCCAAGCTCGCTTGATCATGACACTTAATCCTACATAAATGCCAATGAGAGCAAGCACAAAAAAATACTTGCCCAATACTAAACCAAATAGTTTGGAAAGAGACCTCCCTACTGCTGCTTCGCCAGACAAAGCAATGATAGAAATGGTTATAAGTAAAATTCCATATATTTCATATTTCAATTGAGTACCAAATGTTTTTCGTCTTCTTCTACGCTTTGCCAATATCGTCACCTCTAATTACACATTATACCATGTGAACAACTGATCGGCTATGAAGCGTAAAAAATCATTACAATGTAGTATCACTATAATGGATAATATTACCTGGAGTGAAAATAGGATTTAAGTAATCTTCTAACGAGCAGTCAATAAGACGAACAACTTTACCTACACCAGAGGCAATGGGCGTAACTGCAACAGTTCTACCTGATATTTGTACTTCAATAGATGTTTCAAATGGTTGATCATCTGCAAACAATAATTGATCGGAAACAATCGTATACATTACCATTTAAATTCCCCATTTCTAATTATTTTTGACTTCATTGAGGCGCACCTTTATTATCGACATCTTTTTGTTCTGTTTGAGGTTTGTTTTGTTCAATTAATTGGCGTAGTTTGGATATTGCCTGGCTTAAACCGCCAACTTCATTAATTAAACCATGTTTTACTGCGTCTGACCCAATAACAGTCGTACCGATGTCACGTGTCAATTCCCCCATTTTAAACATTAATTCTTTAAATATTTGTTCTGTAATAGCAGAATGTTGTGTTACAAATCGAACGACTCGTTCTTGCATTTTCTCAATATAATCAAATGACTGAGGAACGCCAATTACAAGCCCATTCAATCTAATCGGATGAATAGTCATCGTAGCCGAATCTGCTATAAATGAATAATGACCTGCAACAGCAATTGGAACACCTATCGAGTGACCACCGCCCAAAACGAGCGTAACTACCGGTTTCGACATGGTGGCAATGATTTCAGCAATCGCCAAACCAGCTTCCACATCTCCACCAACCGTATTTAATATAACTAAAATACCTTCAATTTTATTGTTTTGCTCTGCTGCAACTAATTGCGGTATTAAATGTTCATACTTTGTCGTTTTATTTTGTGGTGATAAAACAACGTGTCCTTCCACTTGCCCAATAATGGTCATACAAAAGATATTAGATTCTGAAGCTTGTGCTATAGAAGTTTGTCCAAGTTGAACGATCGCTTCTAAAGCTGATCCACTTTTTTTCTTATCATCTTCATTTTTTTCTGTTTCGTTCTGAGATGCATTTGACAAGCGCATAGTAACACTCCCTGTTCATAATTGATACATTGCTTTAAAATAAGTAACACAGCTTAGTATAAGGAGCTTCGGCGGAAATATGCGACTATCGAGTAAAGAAAAGAAAAAAATCGTCTGTCATAACGACAGGACGATTTTTTTGGTGATGGGTTATATCTATTATACTTCCATAATTATCGGTAAAATCATGGGGCGACGACGAGTTTGTTCATATAGAAAGCGTCCCAAAGCATCTTTTACATTAGTTTTTAAAGATGCCCATTCGTTCACTTTATCATTCATTAGTTTTTGTAGTGTTGTTGAAACAATTTTGTTTGCTTCATCCAGCAATCCTTCAGATTCACGTACATAGACAAAACCACGAGAAATAATATCTGGTCCTGATAATATAGTACCGTCTTGTTTGCTTAATGTAACAACTACGACAAGAATTCCATCTTGAGATAGTAATTTACGATCACGTAGTACAATATTACCTACATCACCTACACCAAGTCCATCGATAAGTACATTACCGGCTTGAATTTTATTACCTTTGCGTGCTACTCCATTTTGGAACTCGACTGTATCTCCATTGTCAATAACGAAAATGTTCTCTTGTTCTATTCCAATTTCTTCAGCAAGTGTAGCATGTTGACGCAACATACGGTATTCACCATGAACTGGTATGAAATATTTAGGTTTTACTAAATTTAACATTAATTTCAATTCTTCTTGGCTACCATGTCCAGAAACGTGAACTCCTGACGCAGAACCTGGGCCGTAAATAACATGTGCACCCAAGCGGAATAATTCGTCGACGGTTCTTCCTACATATCGCTCATTTCCTGGTATAGGAGTAGCTGCGATAATAACGGTATCTCCTGGTAAAATGTCAACTTTACGGTGTGTAGAACGAGCCATTCTCGTTAGCGCTGACATCGGCTCACCTTGGCTACCAGTACAAAGAATTACTACTCTGTCTGCTGCCATCTTATTAACTTCTTCTGGCTCGATAATCATACCTTCTGGTATATGAAGATAACCTAGCTCGGAAGCAATATTTACGACATTGACCATACTACGACCAACAACAGCTATTTTGCGATTAGTTGCAATAGAAGCGTTAATGATCTGTTGAATACGGTGAACGTTAGAAGCAAATGTTGCAACGACAACTCGTTGCGCAGACTTGCGGAATATATCTTCTAGTTGAACACCTACATTACTTTCGGATGGTGTATATCCTGGACGTTCTGCATTTGTACTATCGGATAGTAGAACAAGGACACCACGTTTTCCAATTTCGGCAATTCGTTGTAAATCAGCAAACTGATCGTTAACCGGTGTATGATCGAACTTAAAGTCACCAGTGTGAACAACGTTACCTTCTGGTGTTTCCAAACAAACACCGACTGAATCGGGAATACTATGATTGGTACGGAAAAATGTAGTACGAATAGTTCCTAGTTGAATTTCAGAATCAGCATTGATTAGAATTCGTTTCGTATCACCAAGAATACCCGCTTCTTTCAATTTTCCTTCGATTAATCCCAATGTTAGCTTTGTTCCGTAAACAGGAACATTTAGCTGTTTCAATACATACGGTAATCCACCAATATGGTCCTCGTGACCATGTGTTATAACAATTCCACGAACTTTGTCAAGGTTATCAACTAAATAATTGATATCTGGAATAACGATATCTATACCTAACATATCTTCTTCAGGAAACTTTAGCCCCGCATCAACGACAACAATGTCATTATTATATTGAATGACATACATATTCTTTCCAATTTCGCCAACTCCGCCTAAAGCAAAGACGAGTAGCTTGTCTTGATTATTTTTTTTAATAGACAAATGAATCTATACCTCCTAATATTGTGTATTGCTATAAATAAACAGAATTCAACTCTAATTAAGCACAAAGAAATAAGCAGCTGACACACGCAAAAGGAACAAGCTGCATAAAAAACTAAGTATAGCCATATATGGAATATCTATCCACATAATTAGCCGATATATCCTTAATCTTGACAACCTTAAAACAATTTCGATGTCCTAGTACAAACAATGTACTCAGCCAATCGAAAAAAGTATTCCATTATTTTACCGAACCCATTCACTTGACCCTATTATACATGATTGAAAAGATATTTTACAAGTACTTGACGAGATTATAATTATAATTCGTTTCTTTACGCAGCATTTGTATGATTATATCATTTCCAAAATGTTTAATCGTTAAGCAACAAAAATGCATTTGACATAAAAAAAGATAATATTTGTGAAAGCACAAAAAAGCTAGTGCATACAGCACCAGCTTTTAAAACAGTCATTATTCAGTTATTTGCAATAGTGTACGTAGAAACTGTGCTTCCGCTTCTGTTGCAGCTACTAATGGCAAACGAACGCCACCTACTGGAAGCCCTTTTAAACCAAGGCTGTATTTGATGGCAACTGGATTAGGTACCGGATGTGGGCATGCGAACATTCCACGGAACAAAGGATGTAGCATTCCATGCAGTTCTGCTGCACGGGCTGTTTCTCCTTGAACGAATGCTTCAATCATTTCTTTCATTTCTGCACCTGCAATGTGACTAGTAACACTAATGATGCCATAGCCGCCGATTGCAAGCGCTGGTAGTGCGGCACTATCATCTCCGCTATATACTTTAAAGTTTTTTGGAGCGCGAGCGACAATTTGAGTCAACTGATCTGTCGATGCACAGTCTTTCGTTCCAACAATATTGTCGATTTCTGCCAAACGAAGCGTTGTTTCGACAGAAATATTAACAGCCGTTCTACCTTCTACATTATAAAGAAGAACAGGAAGCGTAGTTGATGCTGCAATAGCTTTGAAGTGTTGATACAATCCTTCTTGTGACGGTCTATTGTAATATGGAGCAACTAGCAATATGCCATCAACACCGCATGCTTCAGCCTCTTTGGTGAGTTCTATCGATGCTGCTGTATTGTTGCTTCCAGTACCCGCGATAACTTTGCAACGACCTGCAACGTGTTTAACTACAAAACGAAATAATTCAAGTTTTTCTGTTTCAGTTAATGTCGGGGATTCCCCCGTCGTACCTGCAACAACGAGACTGTCGCTTTGTTGTTGCACAATTAAATGGTCAATTAACTTTTCAGTTGTAGCCCAATCAATTTGTCCGTCTGTATGAAATGGGGTGACCATTGCTGTAATTAATCTTCCAAAATCCATCCCAAATTCCTCCTATAATTTTTACCTCAACCACATTGATCTAACGGTAAGCACGTTGAAACTAGATCAATACTATTTATGCAGATTGAACTTCTCATGTAACGTACGTACAGCATCTTCCATTTGCTTTTGATCAATGAGTAACCATATTGTCGTATTGGAATCTGCCGATTGCAATATAGCAATATGATGTTCTGTTAATGCTGCGACAATATTCGCCATAACTCCAGGCTGTCCGTTCATACCGCCACCAATGACAGATACTTTAGCGCAGTTCGGTCGGACTGATACTCGTATATTATGATCTTGCAACAATCTTACCGCCAAAGTTGTGTATTGTTCTTGCACAGTAAAATTGATTTGCGATTGTGTAACATGTATAAAATCAATGCTTATGGCATGATCAGCTAGCAATTGAAACACTTGCAAAGGAAGTTCTAATTGCTGTTTGGATTGTTCCTGCTCAGAACACTCTTCCATAGTAACAGTAAATTGCGTTAAACCATTAAAGTGTGCAATAGCCATCACTTGACGTTCTGATGTTACTTCAACCATTGTTGTATCAGTTACAATCGTACCAATTTCTTCGGAAAATGTCGAACGTATTCGAAGTGGCAACTTAGCCTGCCAAGCAAATTGAACCGCTCTTGGGTGAATAACTTTAGCTCCTTCACGTGCCATGTTGCTTATTTCTGCATAAGAGATCGTAGTTAAAGGTTTTGCTCTTGCAACAATACGTGGATCTGCCGTAAGCACTCCACTAACATCAGTATATATATCTACATACTCCGCTTTTAAAGCAGCGCCTAATGCGGTTGCTGTAGTATCGCTTCCTCCGCGGCCTAATGTTGTTATCTCACCTTGACTAGTCTGTCCTTGAAATCCAGCGACTACGGCAACATTACCTTGCCCAAGTGATTTTCGCAAGCGTTCCGGTTGAATATCTTTAATTAATGCATTGCCAAACTGGTCATTTGTTAATATACCTGCACTAGCTCCAGTAAAAGCTTCTGCGCTAATACCATTTTGTTGCAATAGAGCACTAAGTGTGATTGCCGATATAATTTCACCACATGCTAGCAATAAATCCTGTTCACGAACAGACAGCGGCTCACTCTCACTACGAATAAGCTCTAGCAACGTATCTGTTGCATAAGGGTCTCCAAGCCTCCCCATCGCCGAGACAACGACAACGACTTGATAGCCGTTGTCTCTTTCTCTTCGAATGTGGTCAACTACCCTGTTTCTGCTTTTGGTCGTAGTAAGCGAGGAGCCGCCGAATTTTTGAACTAGGATGCGCATCATCGTATACCTCCTCTATTCTATCGAGTGATATACGCGCTTCCTCATAAATTGATTGTCGCTTTAAACACCTTTGATTACTTGTTCTGCAATTTGTACTGCGTTCCATGCCGCGCCTTTAAGCAGGTTGTCGGAAACAATCCACATATTCAGTCCGCGCGTATGCCCTAAATCTCTTCTTAATCTTCCAACAAACACATCCGGTTTACCAGCAGAATCGGTTGCAAGTGGATATTGTTGATTAGCTGGATCATCTACTACAGTAATACCAGGTGAATTCGCTAATAATTCCGTAACTTCTTTCAAATCAAAATCTTGCTCTAGTTCGACATAAACAGATTCTGAATGTCCATATACAACGGGAATACGTACACAAGTTGCTGTAACGTCGATCGATTCATCCCCAAGGATTTTTTTCGTTTCGTTGACCATTTTCATTTCTTCGAACGTATATCCATTATCTGTGAACTTATCAATTTGAGGTATGGCATTAAATGCGATTTGATGTTTTACTGGTAGTCCTCCAACAGGTAATACATCTGGATTTACCGGTTCATCAGCTAACACCGCTTTTGTTTGACGGATCATCTCTGTTATCGCGCTTGCCCCTGCACCAGAAACAGCTTGATACGTAGAAACAATCACACGTTTTAGTCCATAGCGATCCATCAAAGGCTTTAGTGCTACTACCATTTGCGTTGTTGAGCAGTTAGGATTAGCAATCATCCCTTTATGCTCTTTAATTTTTTCGGCGTTTACTTCAGGAACGACAAGTGGAGTATTCGGATCCATACGATATGCGCTAGTGTTATCAATACAAACAACGCCTCTTTCTATCGCATGACTAGCTAATTGTTTCGTTATATCTCCACCTGCGCTGAATAGTGCAACATTAACACCATCAAAGCTTTCTGGTTTTGCTTCTTCTATCGTAATTTCGCGACCTTGGAATACTACTTTCTTCCCAGCGGATCGAGCGGATGATAACAATTTTAGTTCCTTTATCGGGAAGTTTCTCTGATCGAGTAATTTAATAATTTGTTCCCCTACTGCACCGGTTGCACCAACAACTGCAACATTGTATAACGTTTGATTAGACATATACTTTCTTCTCCCCTCATCGCGATGTAGCGATTTATTAAACTAATATAGGCTGCAACTGCTCCCCTTGGAGTGCTGCTTCGCACGCTTCCATAATTAAATCCATTCGAGCAACAAGTGAGTTTGGCTTTTTCTCCGGGTCATCTTGTCCGAACGGTACAAAATATATATTTTTAGCGACTAATAACTTGGCAATATTGGCTGCATTGAGCCCTAAACCATCATTAGTAGAAATAGCTAACACTACTGGACGACGATTGCGCATCTGCGCTTTTGCAGTCATTAATACAGCACTATCCGTTTGCGCATTAGCAAGCTTGCTTGTTGTATTGCCAGTACATGGAGCTATCACAAGTACGTCCAATTGTTTACTCGGACCAAGCGGTTCAGCTTGCACTATCGTCGATATTATTTCATTGCCTGAAATTTCTGTTAGCTTCTGTTGCCATTCCTTCGCTGTACCGAACCTCGTATCCGTCGTAATTAATGTTTGTGATACAATAGGGATTACTTTCGCACCTGCATCTACAAATCGTTGAATTTGCGGCATTACTTCAGCGAAAGTACAATGTGATCCGGACAAAGCATAACCTACAGTCAATCCATTCCAATTCATTATTCATTCCTCCGATTGCTAATATCGTCAATCATTAACTGAGCTAGACAATCCGCTATAATTCGTCCAGCCGTCTGTGGAGCGACGATACCTGGCAATCCAGGAGCAAGAATCGCTTTAACACCGTGTTGAGCAGCAAAGTCAAAATCTGTACCACCTGGTTTGGAAGCAAGATCGATAATTACTGCATTTTTCGGCATATTCACGATAATTTGCGCTGTGACTATCATAGTCGGAATTGTATTAAAAATCAAGTCAATATTACTCAAATGATGCTCAAAATCCTTGATATAGAAAGGTTCCAACCCCATTTCTACTGCTCTTGCAAACTGATCTGGCTTTCTCAAACCAACTTTTACTTTTGCACCCAGAGCGTGCAAAACTCTGGCCATAGTAAATCCGGTTCGTCCAAACCCCAAAACGATAGCTCGTGATTGATGAATGGTGAAATTAGTATTTTCTATTGCCATGACAAGTGCACCTTCGGCAGTTGGAATAGAGTTCATAATGGCAATATCATCTCGTTCGAACAATTCGATTAACGAAATCTTTTGCTCTGCACACATTTGCTGTAAGTTAGACCGAGCCATTCCCGTATATATGACGGCATCCTTCGATAATTGCGCTATATGATCAGCAGTTAATTGGATAGGCTGGTTACCGAAAGGAGAAGCAATTAATCCTTGTTCGTCTATGCCAGCTGCCGGTAGTATAATACGATTTTTTCCCTGCATTACTTCTGGTTGAAAATCTACTTGCAATACACCATCTAATGGATGATGGCACTGCTCAAAACCACAAACGGTTACGTTGGCATGTAAAGCAACAAGCTTTTTCATTACTTCGAATTGTCTGGCGTCCCCTCCAAGTATAAGCACCTGTTCGCCAGTCAGCATGGAGCATCACTTCCTTTTTTATAGCTATAACTTATACTATGTCTAGATCGAATGCATGGTTACTAACACAGCACCTGAAGCATACTTGTCAGCACAAAAAAAGCTGATTAAGTTTGCAATGAAATGGTGACCCATCTCCAAAATGCAAACCTAATCAGCTCTTCTTTCATACTATTTTACGCCTGTATGACCAAATCCACCGCTTGCTCTAACGGTTTCAGATAATTCTTCACTCTCTACGATCGTAATTTGTGGTACAAATTGAAATACCATCTGAGCTATTCGCTCTCCACGTGTTATAACAAATGGCTCTTGTCCTAAGTTTGCTAAAAGCACTTTTACTTCTCCCCGATAATCGGCATCGATTGTACCAGGTGAGTTTAAACAAGTAATGCCATGCTTATAAGCTAGACCACTGCGCGGACGTACTTGCGCTTCAAGCTCTGGCGGCATCGCCATCGCAAAGCCTGTAGGTATTAATTTGCGCTCTCCCGGCATTAACGTTACTTCCTCTTCTACAGCTGCATGAACGTCGTAGCCGGCTGCCCACTCTGACATTTTTTGTGGCAATACTATATCTTCGTTTCCTGGTAGTTTTTTAAACTGTACTTGTAACAAATTGATTCCTCCCTATTGTTGTTGCATCTTTATCATTAGTACCAACAGTTGCTACTGCGAATGGAACAGAAAGCATAGAAGAAGTTACTTCTCTAATATCATCTTCTGTTACTTGATCGATTCGAGCTAGCATATCATCGAGTGTAAAGTGGCGCCCTAACATTAACTCATTTTTTCCTAGTCGATTCATTCGACTGCTCGTACTTTCTAAACTGAGAATAAGACTGCCTTTTAGCTGTTCTTTTCCTCGTTTCACTTCTTCACTCGTCAATCCTTTACTTTGGAGCAGTGATAACTGTTCTAAAGTTAAATCTAATACTTCTTTCGTTTGCTTCGGCGCTGTACCTGCATATATCGTAAATAGTCCACTATCTACATAAGACATATGATAAGAATATACAGAATAAGCTAGACCTCGTTTTTCTCTAATTTCTTGAAATAAACGAGAACTCATACTACCACCAAGTGCGTTGCTCAACATAATCATCGCATACAACTGTTTATCCTGAAACGAACAACCCGGAAATGTTAAACAAATATGTTGTTGCTCAGTTTTTTTCTTATAAAAGTTATAATCACTTATAAAGTTCGGAACTTCAATCGGACTAATAGTTGTAGAACGTAATTGAAACTGACCAAAATACATTTCTAATTGTTGCAATAATACATCGATTTGAATATTACCAGCAACACTTATTACGGTATTATCAATCGTATATGTTTGCTGCATATAATTTCTTAAATCATCATCTGTCATACTTTGCAGCACTTGTTCGGTTCCTAGTATAGAATAGGCAAGTGGATGGTCACCATAAGATGCCCGTGCAGATTCATCATGCACTTTATCATCCGGAGTATCTTCATACATCGCAATTTCTTCTAAAATAACATTCTTTTCTTTCTCTAATTCTACTTTGTCCAATTGTGAGTTGAAGAACATATCTGCTAACGTATCCATCGCTATTGGCAAATGATCGTCAAGTACTTTGGCGTAGTAACACGTATACTCTTTAGTCGTGAAAGCATTCATATTTCCACCTATACCATCAAAGATATCGGCAATATCTTTTGCAGAGCGTGTTGACGTTCCTTTAAACAACATATGTTCAATAAAATGAGAAATCCCATTGTTATGTACTGTTTCATTGCGGGAACCTGTTTTTACCCAAATTCCAAAAGAAACAGACCGAACATTAGGGATTTGTTCAACTACCACACGTAGCCCATTGCTCAATGTATATTTGTTCACTGTCGTCCTCCTCATCTGTGAATATGTCCACTATATCAGAATCATCTTTTTGCCTCAACTTTATGTTCTATCTGACGATAATGTTTCACTCACTGGTCCTATTTTCAACCCTTTTCCTTCTATAATTTCAATCATTTGAGCAAGTGCATCTCGTGAACTGGCAGTAGGATGCATTAAAATTAGAGTGCCGGCGTCTACATTACTACGAATTTTATTAACGATTTGGCTAGCAGGAGGTTTTTTCCAATCTACCGTATCTAGCGTCCATAATATTGTCTGTAGCCCTTGTTGTTTCGCAACATCTACTGTTGTTTGATTAAAAGATCCCGATGGTGGCGCAAACCATTTGTTGTTGACTTTTAAAATAGACTGTAATAACTGTTCTGTTTTTTCGATTTGTATATTTTGATTTTGCCTGCTCAATGTAGCCATATCTGGATGTGAATATGCATGATTAGATATTTCATGTCCTTCTTGTTGGATTTGCTTCGCTACTTCTGGATATTTCTTCAACCAGCTTCCATCTAAAAAGAAAGTTGTTTTTACTTTTTTGTCTCGTAACGTTTGTAGCATACTATCCAAATATTCATTGCCCCAAGCTACATTAATTAATAATGAAACCATTTTTTTTTGACTATTTCCTCGATAAACAGGATGAGCTCCCAAGTCACTTAGCTGTATTTCTGGTTTTACTTCTACGTATTGATACGGTATAAGCGAGTTTTTCGTATTTAATCGTGCAAGCTCAAACGTTTTATCAACGTCAATTTTCAGTCCATTATAGCCGGGAATCGCTTTCCATACCCGATCAATTTTAGCATTTTCTGGAGCGATATATTGTTTGTTGGCTTCTTCTTGTATTTGCTCATATAGTAGTTGATCCTGTTTGCTCATTGGACTACTTATTACTGTAACATCACTACTGTCTGTTTTTGCATGATTCATAAAGGAAAATATCCGATTATTTGTCGTTACTAAAAGGATGGTTAACCCAACAATGCATATGGTTGCCGTCAGTTTTTTTTTCCAAACCATAAAATCACTCCATTTCTTTTTCGCACCGTAATTGCTGGTTAATATGTATGTTCTGACGGACAAGTTTATGTGCGAAAAAATAAAAAAGAGACAGATATGATCTGACTCTTGACTAATGGAATGTATATTATTTGCCGATTATCATGCAGCTTGTACTACTAATAATTATTCTTTTGAAGTCGTATCATTAGCTAAGACTGCTTTGCGCGACAAATTAATACGTCCTTGTTGATCAATTTCCGTTACTTTAACAGTAATTTGATCACCGATTTGTACAACATCTTCTGTTTTCACTACGCGCTCTGCGGACAGTTGAGAAATATGAACTAAACCATCTTTGTTCGGCAAAATTTCTACAAATGCTCCGAACTTTTCAATTCTTTTGACAGTTCCTAAATAAATCTCACCTACAGCTACTTCACGCACAATGCCTTCAATAATTGCTTTCGCTTTATCGTTCATTTCGGCATTGCTTGATGAAATAAATACAGTTCCGTCTTGTTCAATGTCAATTTTAACACCAGTGTCTTCAATTATTTTGTTAATAATTTTACCACCAGCACCAATAACATCACGAATTTTGTCTGGATGAATATGCATCTTAATAATGACTGGTGCATATTTAGACAGGCTTGTTCGAGACTCTGAAATTATTTCAGACATTTTGTTTAAAATGTGCATTCTTCCTTGACGAGCTTGTTCCAGTGCTTGCTCCAAAATGCTACGGCTAATGCCCGCAATTTTGATATCCATTTGAATAGCTGTTACACCAGTAGGTGTTCCGGCAACTTTGAAGTCCATATCTCCCAAATGATCTTCCATTCCTTGAATGTCAGATAATATAGAGAACTGTTCTCCATCCATAATTAGCCCCATTGCAATTCCAGCTACAGGCGCTTTAATTGGAACTCCAGCATCCATCATAGCAAGTGTACTAGCACAAATACTCGCTTGTGAAGATGATCCATTAGACTCTAGCACTTCCGATACTAATCGAATCGTATATGGAAAATCAGATTCCGATGGAATTACTTTGGATAATGCTCGCTCTCCCAAAGCTCCATGACCAATTTCACGTCTACCTGGAGGACGAAGCGGGCGTGCTTCCCCTACACTAAATGGCGGGAAATTATAATGATGCATAAAGCGTTTTGTTTCTTCTGGTGAAATACCGTCTAATATTTGTACTTCTCCTAATGCGCCAAGCGTACAAATACTTAGGGCTTGTGTTTGTCCACGTGTAAACAAGCCTGAACCATGAGTACGCGGCAACAGAGCAACATCGCATTCAATAGGACGTATTTCATCCAATGCTCGTCCATCTGGACGAACTTTATCGTACGTTATAAGACGACGAACTTCTTCTTTGACAATATCAAAAAGTACTTCTTTTACATCAGCAATTAATTCTGGTTTATCTGCATATTGCAGTTCGAAATGTTCTACTGTTTTTTGATTAACTGCATCGATAGCATCTTGGCGAGCATGTTTTTCTACAACTTTGATCGCATCAACTAACTGTGCTTGCGCAAATGCACGAACATCAGCATTGACGACTTGATCAACCGCATGCAAAGAAACTTCCATTTTAGCTTTACCTGCAATTTTTTGTAATTCATCGATCGTTTGTACAATCTTTTTAATTTCTTCATGTCCAAACATAATCGCTTCCAACATTACTTCTTCAGCAACTTCATTTGCTTCTGCTTCTACCATCATAATCGCATCGACAGTACCTGCAACTACTACATAAATATCCGTTTCATCTTCTTGTTCTACCGTTGGATTAATAATAAATTCTCCGTTGATTCGTCCAACAGTAACGCCGCCGATTGGTTTTTCAAACGGGACATCAGATATTGCAAGCGCTGCCGATGTACCTATCATAGCAGCCATCTCTGGCGAGCAATCTTGATCAACGCTCATGACAATGTTTGCAATTTGTACATCATTACGAAAACCTTCTGGAAATAATGGGCGAATAGGGCGATCTGTTAAGCGGCTAGATAAAATAGCTTTTTCACTTGGACGTCCTTCTCGCTTAATAAATCCACCTGGAATTTTACCAACCGCATATAAACGCTCTTCGTAGTTTACGGTTAATGGAAAGAAATCTAAATCTTTTGCTTCTGTTGAAGCAGTAACTGTACAAAGCACAACAGTATCGCCGTAACGAACTGTAACAGCAGCATTCGCTTGTTTAGCTAATCTACCTGTCTCTAATGACAATGGTCTGCCACCGAGCATCATATCAACACGATGTAGCATGAAACTCCTCCTTTTTCTATTACAAAAAGCAACCCGAACAGCTATTATTAGCGATGCAAATAATAGAGACAGCCAGGTTGCTTTTTATATCATTTGAATTAGCGGCGCAAGCCTAGTTTTTCGATCAGAGCACTGTAGCGTCTGACGTCTTTGTTTTTCAAGTATGCCAACAGTTTACGACGTTGACCTACCATTTTCAACAAACCACGACGTGAATGATGGTCTTTCTTATGCTCACGCAAATGCTGAGTTAAGTTAACAATATTCTCCGTCAGGATAGCGACTTGCACTTCTGGAGAACCAGTATCGCCTTCGTGCGTTCTGTGTTCTTCAATCAATTGGTGTTTACGCTCTTGAGTTATAGCCATCCTAAATTCACCTCCTCTTCTTAGATCACCATTAGCCTCGCTGTCGCCGGTGAAAACGAACATCCAAGCTAAGGTTAAGTTGCAGCTACGTTTTTTAACGATGGCAACGATGTAAAGTATACCATATTGTATAATTATTTGTCGAGACATTTTGTATTATTTATAGTTGACCTTTTGTTTCTAAAACATACATCCCAATATAAAATTATGAAAATATTTTAACGGGTTGGAACACTTCGTTTTCTCGGTTTACTGTAAATATACCTAAAAATTGGCTGGAGGCATTGTAGATTTTAATAATATGACCTTCTGCCCAATCCTCAGGAACAGTTATTCCTAACATCTGCCATTTTACTCTTTGTCCTTGCAATATACGGCTAGTTTGATCATCTGCAATGCATATTTGATCCAAATGATCGATCGCTTCATCTGTTGCTATCAAATGATTTTGTAATTCATCAGACTGCATGAATTGCTCTATTTGTTCCAAAGTAAGACAGTCATTTGCTGTAATACCGGCAGATTGTGTCCGAACTAACTGTGTCATGGTCGCAGGTATGCCTAATTTTTTTCCAATGTCAACGCACAATGTTCGAATGTATGTACCTTTGGAACATTCGACTTCAAAAGTAAAAGTCGCTTCACGATCAGCCAAATGTTCTTCAAGTAATTTTATATTGTAAATAGTAACCTGCCTCGTTTTTCTTTCGACTGTTTTACCTTCACGAGCCAGCTCATATAATCGCTTACCATTTACTTTCACCGCAGAATACATAGGAGGCGTTTGTTCTACTTCCCCTACAAATGTTTCTAATACAGCTGTTATATCATCGATATTTACTTGAAAATCATCGACTTGTTCTATAATGTTTCCGGTAATATCTTCTGTATCTGTTGCAATACCTAATCGGAGCGTAGCTGTATATGCTTTGGGACGTTCTTGCATATATTCGACAACACGAGTAGCCCGTCCTATACACAAAGGAAGTACGCCCGTTACGATAGGATCGAGCGTACCGGTATGACCAATACGCTTAACACCTAACAAACGACGTACTTTGGCAACTACATCATGACTAGTCCAACCAGCAGGCTTCCAGACGGCAAGAATTCCTTCCATACTAGTTCACCACTGCCTTTCGAACTTCAACCAATAACTCATTCATCGCTTTATTTAGATCGCCTTCTAGACGGCAACCTGCTGCACGTTTATGACCACCGCCACCGAATTGTTGCGCGATGTGAGCAACATCGACTAAACCTGCGGAGCGTATACTTGCTTTAATAGAACCATCTTCCGCTTCTTTAAATAAAATACCTACCTGTACACCATCGACATTAAGAGCGTAATTAACAATTCCTTCGACATCTTCAGATACTGCACCTGTAGATTCCATATCAGTCTGCAAAATATAGACCCAGCCAATTTGCTGCTTATCATCAAACGTTAGACGACTTAATGATAATCGCAATAACTGCAACTTTGCCATGGTCATTTTCTCCAGCAGTAGATCGGATATTTGGGAACCATTAACTCCTAAATGTAACAGATGTGAAACGATTTGCATTACTTTAGCACTTGTATTAGAGTATCTGAAACCACCTGTATCTGTGAGCAGACCAGTATAAATGGCTGTTGCACAATTCAAATCTAATGAAAATCCAGCAAGTGCAATGAGATCGTACAAAACTTCTACAGTTGCAGCAGCATCTGCGCGAATAACATTTACTTGACCAAATCCATTATTAGTCGGATGGTGGTCTATATTTAATATATTGACCTGTTCAGCAAACAAATTACTTACTGCCCCAATTCGTTTAAAATCCGCACAATCGACCGTAATGACATTGCCATATTTCACATCATTTTCTTCATTAGAATAACGTTCAATCTGTTCAAACTGATGCAAAAATTGCAATCTGCTTGGCAATTCACTTTCATTCATGAAGATAGCTGATTTGCCCAGCTTAGATAGCAACCATCCTATCGTAAGCTGAGCACTTATTGCATCACCGTCAGGTTGCACATGTGAAACAACAAGAAATTGATCTGCTCTCTTCATAAAATCCAATGCTTGCTGTAATTGTTCTTGATATGATGGCTCTAAAGTCATCATTGTTTATCGTCTTCTCGGCTTATTTCTTCTAGTATCGATTCGATACGGCTACCGTATTCAATACTGTTATCGAACTTAAATTGCAGCTCTGGTGTATGACGCAATTTCATTCGTTTGCCTAGTTCAGATCTCAAAAACCCACTACCTTTTTCAAGTGCAACTAACGTCTCTTCTTTTTGCTCGTCGGTGCCAAGCACGCTCAAATAAACACGAGATTGTGACAAATCATTTGTCGTTTCTACACCTGTAATCGTAATAAATCCGATACGGGGATCTTTTAGTTCTGTTTGGATAATTTGACTCAGTTCTTTTTTGATTTGCTCACTAACTCTGCCTACTCGAATTTTTGCCATGTACTATTCACCTCTCTACTGCTTCCATAACGAATGCTTCGATTATATCGCCTTCTTTGATATCGCTAAAACGCTCAAGCGTAATACCACATTCAAAGCCTTGCGATACATCTTTCACATCGTCTTTAAATCGTTTTAACGATTCTACACTTCCTGTATAAACGACAATGCCATTACGAACAACTCTTGCTTCTGCATTACGTGATATTTTTCCATCTGTAATCATACAGCCTGCAATCGCACCAATTCGAGTTACTTTAAATATATTACGAACTTCTGCATGACCGATAATAACTTCTTTATAAATCGGGTCAAGTAAGCCTTTCATCGCTTGCTCAATTTCTTCGATTGCACTATAAATTACTCTATGCATCCGCACATCTACTTTTTCTGACGCGATTGTAGCTTCTGCTTGTGGCTCTGGGCGAACGTTAAATCCGATAATAATTGCATTAGAAGCAGATGCCAATATAATATCAGATTCCGTAATTGCTCCAACACCAGTATGAATAATTTTTACACGTACACCTTCGATATCAATTTTAGCAAGTGATCCTTTTAGTGCTTCGGCAGAACCTTGGACGTCAGCTTTAATAATAACGTTCAAGTCTTTCATTTCGCCTTCTTTAATATGATTATACAAATCGTCCAAAGTTACTCGTGTATTTGCTCCGATTTCACTTTGACGATGTTTGATTGATCTACGATCCGCGATAGCGCGAGCTTTTCGCTCATCTTCAAAGGCAAGGAATGGATCACCAGCAAGTGGAACTTCTGTTAACCCTGTAATTTCTACAGGAGTAGATGGACCAGCTTCTTTTAAACGGCGTCCTCTGTCACTTAGCATTGTCCGTACGCGACCAAAACAGTTACCTGCAACAAATGCATCGCCTACTCGCAGAGTTCCGTGTTGCACTAGAATTCGAACAACAGGTCCTTTACCTTTGTCTAACTCAGCATCTATGACAGTACCACGTGCACGTTTATTTGGATTTGCTTTATAATCATTTACTTCTGCAACTAACAAGATCATCTCAAGAAGATTTTCTATACCAATTCGTTGTTTCGCAGAAATTTCTACAAAGATAGTGTCGCCGCCCCACTCTTCAGGAACTAGCTCATACTCTGTCATTTCTTGTTTAATGCGGTCAATATTAGCATCTGGCTTGTCAATTTTATTGACAGCTACAATAATCGGCACTCCAGCAGCTTTCGCATGACTGATTGCTTCTACTGTTTGAGGCATAATACCGTCATCTGCTGCTACTACAATAATTGTAATATCGGTAACTTGTGCACCACGGGCCCGCATTAATGTAAATGCTTCGTGTCCAGGTGTATCAAGAAACGTAATTTTTTTGTTATTAATTTCGACTTGGTAAGCTCCGATATGCTGTGTAATACCACCAGCTTCACCGCCAGAAACGTTAGTTTTCCGGATCGAGTCAAGCAATGTTGTTTTACCGTGGTCAACGTGCCCCATAATTGTTACAACAGCTGGACGCAATGTAAGATCAGCTTCAGCATCAACTTCTTCGATCGTTTCGAAATCGTCTTCTTCCACCGGAATTTTCACTTCAACTTCTACGCCATATTCATCGGCAATGAGTTGAATAGCTTCCATTTCGACTTCCTGATTAATTGTAGCCATCACGCCAAGGAAAATCAGTTTTTTAATAACTTCCGATACATCCTTATGCAATAGTTTAGCTAGCTCAGCAACAGTTAATGTGCCACGTACAATAATTTTCTTTGGTGTGTTATCGATTTTTTCACGAGGTGGTTGCTGTTGCTTACCTCTATTACGGTTTCCACCATGTCTTCCACCGGAACGACCGCCATATTGATTGTTGGAATCTCCTCTGCGATTTCCACCCTTGCCACCGCGAGAATTATTGTTAGAGCTTGTATTACTACTACGATCTTCTGGTTTGCCCTTTGCTTCAGAACCAGTTCTGTTCGTTGGTTGCTGTGAACTCGTAGTACGTTGTTTTACATCACCTGTACGAGCTGGACTTGTTGTAGTTGGACTTGCTGTTCTTGCTCGTGGTGCAACATTTTCTTTTTTCTCGGTAGTCCGAGCTTTGTCTGCATGATTTACTGCTTTTACTTCAGCAGTAGTATTTTCTGCTTTGCTTTGAGTTACTTTTGAGTTTTCTATCGATTTAGTTGTCATATTATTATTATTCGTAGACCCCTGTCTCTCTTGATTTGATGGTACTTCTTCTTGCATTCGTTTTGCTGCTGCATTGGATTTGATGTTTTTAAAAAAACCTTCCACTTTTTCAACCATACTAGGTTCCATTACACTCATATGGTTGTTCACTGGCAAATCCATTTTTTTTAAAATAGTAATAATCTCTTTACTACTCATGTTTAAAGATTTTGCATATTGATACACTCGCAACTTATCTTTTGATTCTTTTCCTTGTTTGTTATCGCTCAAGTAGAATCCACCTCCGTATATTAGCTCAAATGACTCGCTATTAGAGCTGCAAATTGCGCATCGGTAATTGCGATAATAACACGATCTTCTTTACCGATTGCCTTCCCCAATTGTTCGCGGTCGTACGCTTCGGCAAGTTGTATTCCGTAGGTGCGGCATTTATCAGCAAACTTCTTTTTTGTGTTGGACGAAGCATCGCCCGCGATAATAACGAGACTACAGTTCCGCTGTCTAACTGCCTTGAGCACAATTTCATCACCAGAAATTAATTTGCCAGCTCTTGTTGCAAGTCCTAGCAGTGACAGTGCTTTATCAGCTTTCATCGTTTGTATTCCCCTTGTTCGCAATAAACTGTTGCTCTACTGCAATAAACTGCTGCTTAAGTTGCACATAAACAGCCTCGTCTACCGTTTGTTTCAACGCTCTATCAAGCGCTTTGCTCTTTTGTGCTAATGCAAAGCAATTCAGTTTGCCACATAAATAAGCGCCTCTCCCTGCCTTTTTGCCTGTCAGATCAACCATAATTTCTTCATCCGGTGTCCGGACCACACGGATCAGTTCCCTCTTCGGCATCATTTCTTGACAGGCAACACATTTGCGAAGCGGTACTTTTCTTGGTTTCACCGCACACCCTCCTCTAACGACAACTCGTTTACATTAATCAAAAGACACAGAATCTTGCGGCATCGTTTCTGTAGTGTTTTTTGGACGGCCGAATTCTTGCTCCGCCTGCGATTCACTTTTAATATCGATTTTCCAGCCAGTAAGCTTAGCTGCTAGTCTTGCATTTTGTCCTTTTATACCTATAGCTAATGAGAGCTGATAGTCAGGGACGATGACTCGAGCCATCTTCTCTGCTTCAAATACATTCACTTCAACCACTTTTGATGGACTAAGTGCATTAGCGACATACTCTTCGATATTATCTGACCAGCGTACGATATCGATTTTTTCACCTTTTAACTCAGATACGATAGTTTGAACCCGCAAACCCTTTTGTCCAACGCATGATCCAACAGGATCTACTTCTTCATTACGGGAATGAACTGCAATTTTGGAACGAAAACCTGCTTCACGTGCTACTGATCTAATTTCTACTACACCATCGAATATTTCAGGCACTTCGAGTTCAAATAATCGTTTTAACAAACCTGGATGTGTACGAGACAAAATAATTTGCGGTCCTTTTGTCGTATTCTCCACTTTAGTAATAAATGATTTTACTCGATCGCCATGTTTGAACTTATCGGTTGGCATTAGTTCTGTTAATGGTAAAACAGCTTCTACTTTTCCTAAATCGACAAACAAATTTCGGGTATCTTGACGCTGAACGATACCATTGACGATATCTTCTTCTTTATCAATATATGCATTATATATCAATCCACGTTCTGCTTCTCGAATCCGCTGGGTAACGACTTGCTTTGCCGTTTGTGCTGCTATTCTGCCAAAGTCTCGTGGTGTAACTTCAATCTCGGCTATATCGTCTAGTTGATAATGCGGATTAATTTCTCTGGATGCATCTACAGTTATTTCTAACCGTGGATCAAGTACCTCGTCAACAACTGTTTTGCGTGCATACACTTTGATAACACCATTATGTCTGTTCATATCTACTCGTACATTTTGTGCAGTGTTAAAGTTACGTTTGTAACTCGATATGAGCGCAGCCTCAATCGCTTCCAAAAGCACATCCTTAGAAATTCCTTTATCACGTTCTATTTCATGTAATGCTTCAATAAAATCCATGCTCATTGGAACTATGTTCCCCCTTTCACTATTCTTTCCTAACTAGAAAACAATGGCAAGTCGTGCACTGGCGACTTTGTCATACGCAATTGTATGCACATTTTTACCTATGCGAATAACGACATTCTCGCCGTCGAACGCCTCTAACAATCCTTCAAATTCTTTTAATCCGTCGATTAGCTCGTAGGTTGTCATGTAAATATGCTTGCCGACTGCTTTATGTACGTCCGCAGCTTTTTTTAACGGCTTTTCCGCACCTGGTGAAGATACTTCCAAAAAGTAAGCTTGCTTTATTGGATCATCTTTATCCAGTTGCTCGCTGACATACTCACTTATTCGACCGCATTCATCAATGTCGATTCCATCTTCTTTATCTACAAAGATACGTAGAAACCAATTGCTTCCTTCTTTAACATATTCAATGTCAACCAGTTCAAAGCCATTTTCATTGAGATAGGGCTGCACCATTGCCTCAATAGCGGATTTGATATTGGATGTGCTCAAATTAAGACAACCTCCTGTTGTTTGCACGCATTTAAAAAATTTTCCATTACAAAACGTAAAGAGTGGGTTTCCCCACTCTTCTGCATCGAATGTCTTTATCATCATTGCCACAAAAATTATATCATAATCGCCGTGTAGTGACAAGAAATGATTTACATTACGGTGTACAATTACATGTCATCAAAATAATGATAACTGATTACTTTCTGGTAATCCTCGAAAACAACCCATCTCATTAAGCATTTCAACTATCGTTTTTGTTGCTTTCGATCGTTGTTGAAAATCTTCAATCGACAAGTATTCTCCAGCATCCCGAGATGCGGCAATGTTACGAGCAGCATTATCTCCTATTCCAGCTAGTGCTGAAAATGGTGGAATTAAACTCTGTCCATCAATAACAAAATCAGTACCTTCGGATCGATATAAATCAATTGGTTTAAATGAGAAACCACGTGCAGTCATTTCTAATGACATCTCTAGTTGAGACACCATACTTTTTTCTTTTGGAGTAGCGTTAAAGCCTTTGGCTTCAATTTCTTCTAATTTCCGCTTAATAGCATCGTAACCTTGACATAGTAATTCTATATCAAAATCATCGGCACGAACGGTAAAGTAGGTAGCATAAAATTCAATCGGATAATATAGTTTAAAATATGCAGTACGTACAGCAGAAATAACGTAAGCGGCAGCATGCGCCTTAGGAAACATATATTCGATTCTTAAACAAGAATCAATATACCACTGTGGCACTTTGCACTTCTTCATTTCTTCTATCCATTCTGGAGTCAGTCCACGTCCTTTACGAACGCTTTCTGTAATGGTAAAAGCAAGTGATGCATCCATACCAGCTTTGTAAATTAAGTATAGCATAATATCATCACGACAGCCGATTACCGTTTTAATCGTACACGTACCATTTTTAATTAGCTCTTGCGCATTACCAAGCCATACACCGGTACCATGTGATAACCCCGAAATTTGTAACAAGTCAGCAAAGGAAGAGGGTTCGGTTTCTTCTAGCATCTGTCTTACAAACTTTGTTCCCATCTCGGGCACACCATACGTAGCGACTGGAGAACGTATTTGCTGTGGCGTTACTTCAAGCGCAGTGGTGGAGTTAAATAAACTCATCACTTTGCTGTCATTCATTGGAATGGTGATCGGGTCTACACCAGTTAGATCTTGTAGCATCCGCATCATCGTCGGATCATCGTGACCCAGTATATCGAGCTTCAATAAATTTTCATCAAACGCATGATAATCAAAGTGAGTCGTTTTCCATTCCGCATTTACATCATCGGCAGGAAACTGAATAGGCGTAACATCTTCAACATCCATATAATCTGGTACTACAACTATTCCGCCTGGATGCTGACCGGTACTTCGTTTAACTCCGGTACAACCGTTAGCCAATCTAGCTAGTTCAGCGCCGCGCCATTTTTTATGATGTTCTTCTTCGTATTTTTTGGAGAAACCATAGGCTGTTTTTTCGGCTACCGTACCAATCGTTCCTGCGCGAAACACATTTTCTGCTCCAAACAATACTTTCGTATAATTATGTGCAATTGGCTGATAATTTCCCGAAAAGTTTAGATCTATATCGGGAACTTTATCTCCTTTAAAACCAAGAAAGGTTTCAAAGGGAATATCTTGCCCTTCGCCTTTCATGATTTGCTCACAATTCGGGCAGGGTTTATCTGGTAAGTCGAAACCACTAGGAACGCTACCATCCAAAAACCACTCGCTATGGCGACATGCTGAATTTCGACATAAATAATGAGCAGGCAGTGGATTCACTTCTGAGATACCGAGAAACGTTGCTACTACCGAAGAACCAACGGAACCACGAGAACCGACTAAATAGCCATCTTCGTTCGATTTTTTCACAAGTTTTTCTGAGATTAAATAGTTTGCCGAAAAACGATATTTTATTATAGGTACAAGCTCTTTTTCGAGCCTGTCCACCACCACTTGAGGTAATGGTTCGTTATACATACGGATCGCTGTTTCGTAGCATGTATTTCTGATTTCTTCGTCAGCCCCGTCAATATTAGGAGTAAACAATTCTTTCGGAAACATATCATACGCTTCAAAGCGATCAAGCAATGCATTCGTATTCGTAACAACTACTTCCATCGCTCTTGCTTCACCTAGAAAAGCAAATTCCTCTAACATCTCTTCCGTTGTACGGAAATGAGCATCTGGCTTACGCATCGACTTCAGCGGGCTAAATCCCGTTATACCATGTATCGTAATATCACGATATATTTTATCTCGCGGATGCAAATAATGGACATTTCCGGTGGCGATTACTGGTTTTTCTAATTGATCAGCAATTTGGCATATTTTTCGCATCGCTTGTTCAATTTCTGCACGGGAGCGAACTAAGCCTCTCTCCACTAAGTGCATATAAAAGTCGATTGGTTGTATTTCCAGTACATCATAAAAACGTGCGACTTCCATCGCTTCTTCCATTGTTTTATTAAGCACTGTTTCAAAAAATTCCCCTTTTTCGCAGCCCGATATAACGAGTAAACCTTCACGAAGTTCAACTAATTTACTTTTCGGAATAATAGCTACTCTTTTAAAATACTCGGTATGAGAAAGTGAGATTAGTTTAAATAAATTTTTCTTACCTACAGCATTTAATGCATAAATATTACAATGAAACGGTCTAATGTTAGTAATATTTAAACCGGCATAACTATTTAAATCAGCTAGATTTACTATATCTCGTTGTTCTGCATCTTTAACTAAACCGTATAAAACTCCTGCAAGGGCAATCGAGTCATCGATAGCTCGGTGATGATTATCTAAACTTACTTTATATTTATCTGATAGCGTATTTAAACGATGATTTTTCATAGTTGGATACAAAAACCTAGCTAATTCAAGCGTATCAAGCAATGGGTTTTTAATAAGTGGAATACCGAATGCTTGACAGTTTGCATCCAAAAACCCAATATCAAACTTTGCGTTATGTGCCACCAAAACGGCATCGCCAATAAATGTAACAAACTCTCTTAGTTTAGGTTCTAATTCAGGTGCATTTCGGACCATATCATCATTAATATTCGTCAGTTGTTGTATATTGTAAGGAATACTTTCATGAGGATTAATAAAGGTCGAGAAGCGATCTATTTCTTTTCCATCTTTCATTTTAACGCCAGCTAGCTCGATAATTTTACTATTGGTAATGGATAAACCAGTCGTCTCAATATCAAATACTACATAGGTCGCTGTTTTCAGATCCTCACTACGAGGATTGAATACCATTACAACATCATCATTAATGACGTTTGCTTCTAATCCATACAACAGCTGGATGCCATGTTTTTTGGAAGCCTTTACTGCTTCGGGATAACATTGCACATTACTATGATCTGTAACGGCTAAAGCTTTATGTCCCCATTTTGCTGCCGTTTTTGCATAAGAATCGATATTGGCTACAGCATCCATCGCACTCATCGTCGTATGCAAGTGAAATTCAACTCGTTTTTGCTCTGCTTTATCCATTCGTTCTGGTGGGGAAAATGCTTCATGGAGATCATTTGGCATCATCACTAATTCTGGTTCTTGCATAAAGCGATCATACTCTACTCTACCTCTAGCTTTTACCCATTTACCATTTGCTAGATTAGATAAAACTTTTACATCTTCTTTTGTTTTGGCAAACATCTTCATAGCCAATGAATCTGTATAGTCTGTCAAATTAAAAATAAATAGTGTGCTACCGTTACGTAATTCTTTTCGATCAAGCCCAAAGACAAGTCCTTGTACAGTAACCCGTTTTTCTTCATCTTGAATTTGTGACATCGGCGTTGCTATTTCTTTAATATCATAACCGACGGCTAACCTAACTTCTTCATCCTGCTCTGATTCTTGTCTTGTAGCTGCTTCAATCATCATTTCTTCAATATGGTCTCGTTCCTCTTGTTCAATCCGTTGCATAAACTGCTCATATTCTCCTTGAGCCAATTCCCCTGCAACTAATTTCACTTGAACTTTTCGATCAAAAAAAGTTTTGTAGAATGAGATAATATGTTGATCTATTTGTTTTTTCTCTGCTAGCTGTACCCCTGTTTGATCATGTAACGTTACTGTAATATGAGTTCCTGCAACCTCAATGTTCGCTTTCTTCAACCATCCGTTCACTGAAGCTACTTCTTGCTCTATAAATGCTAAAAACAATGGCCAATATTGTGAAATAATATTTTCTGTATCTATTACTTCGTCATACGTAAATTGAAAAGAAACATTAGCTATATGCTCAAATTTCGTCTTCGCTGCTTCTGTAAACAATCGATAAGTTGTAAAGGGTAATATGGACGTCTTGCTTATGCAAAACGTCCATTCACGATTGTTTTTGCTTACTATGACCTGATCAATATAACCATCTTGAAAATAAGATTGAATAAGATCTTGCGGCAAGCCGATTTGTTGCAGTAACAATTCAAACCGGTGGCGCTTCTCCTGGGATAGGCTCATATCCTTCCTCTCCTCCTGTCAATCCGAATGAATTTACTATTATCAGTATTAATAAGCCCTTGCAAATACAACAGTATGTTTAGCAGCTTCATCACAAACTAAACATGTTTCTTTATGAACAGATGGTTCAAAAGGTATATTACGACTAGTAGCACCTGTTTCTTCTTTTACTTGCGCTTCACAAGCAGCTGATCCACACCAACCAGCTTCTACAAATCCACGTTTTTGTTCAAATAATTGTTTCATTTCATCTAAAGTATCGACTACGTTGCTGTTATCTACAATAAATTGCTTCGCACGCTCCAGCATCTCATCGTGAATTTCGTTCAGCAATTGATCAATTTCTGCTAGTAAATTGTCTTGTTGTACCATTCTTTTTTCACCAGTAACTCGTGATACTAGAACAACTTGACCGTTTTCCATATCACGTGGTCCTAATTCTAAACGAATGGGAATACCACGCATTTCATATTCATTAAACTTCCAGCCTGGACTTACATCAGCTCGATCGTCTACTTTTACTTTTATACCAGCTTGTTTTAATTCTTTATATAGTTCATCTACTCGACCAATCACTTGTTCTCTTGTTTTCGCAGGTCCAATTGGAATCATCACTACTTGTAATGGAGCAATTTTTGGTGGTAATACCAGTCCACGATCATCACCATGTACCATAATAACAGCACCGATCAACCGTGTCGTAACTCCCCAAGAAGTAGTATGAGCATATTGCAAATTATTTTCACGATCTAAATATTTAATATCAAAAGCTGTAGCAAATTTTGTGCCTAAATAGTGCGATGTACCAGCTTGTAAAGCACGACCATCTTTCATCATTGCTTCAATAGAATATGTATCTACTGCACCTGCAAAGCGTTCTGACGGTGTCTTTTGACCTTTAATAACAGGCATAGCGAGCATCGTTTCACAAAAATCAGTATAGATATCAAGCATTTGCATCGTTTCTGCTCGTGCTTCCTCTTCTGTTTCATGTGCTGTATGGCCTTCTTGCCATAGAAACTCACTCGTTCTTAAAAATGGTAATGTCCGTTTTTCCCAACGAATGACGTTAGCCCATTGATTAATTAATAAAGGTAGGTCTCGGTATGATTGAATCCATTTCGAATACATATGACCAAACATCGTTTCTGATGTTGGACGAATAGCTAGACGCTCTTCTAAAATATCGCCAGCAGCTTCAGTTACCCATGGCAACTCAGGATTAAAACCTTCGACGTGTTCTTTTTCTTTTTGAAAGAAACTTTCGGGAATCAGTAATGGAAAATAAGCATTCCGATGTCCGGTTTCTTTGAATCGACGATCCAAATCACGTTGAATATTTTCCCATAGCTCATAGCCGTCTGGACGAAATACGATACAGCCACGTACAGGAGAATAATCCATTAACTCTGCTTTTTTAATTACATCAATATACCATCTAGAGAAATCTTCCTGTTGAGGCGTTATTTCTGTAACAAACTGTTTATCTTTTGCCATCTTAAGTTGATTACTCCCCTCTAATTAATCGTAAAATATCGTTGTAAGTCACCACTAACATTAAAATCATCAACATCGCAAAACCAATAAAATGCACAAAGCCTTCTTTGGCTGCTTCAATCGGTCGACGACGAACTGCTTCTAACCCAAGGAACATTAATCGACTGCCGTCTAATGCTGGTACAGGTAATAAATTAAATATACCTAAATATAAACTCAATAGTCCCGTCCAGCGCGTTAATTGAACGATTCCTTGACGTGCAATTTCACTAGTAATTTCTGCTGTGCGAACTGGTCCTGCCAAATCATCCAGTTTAAATTGTAATGTAAATAACATTTTTAAACTTTGAAAAATTGTTACCGTCATGTCTTTCATTAACACTACAGGTTGCGTAAACGACTCTGACAATGTTGCTGATCTTGTGCCATATTTGGACACTAGTCCTATTTTCCCAATTCCATCTTCATTCGCAACTGGTGTTAATGTAACTTGTAGTGGTTGTCCATCCCGAAGAATATCCATTACTATTGGTTTACCTGCTGAAACACCAATAATATCTAACATTAAGTCGTAGTCAATTCCAATTTCTTGTCCATTTACAGCCTTAATTTCATCATTTTGCTGTAATTCGGTTGTAGCTGCGGGCATATTTTCCATTACTTCATTTACGAGTATTTTTTCGTTCACACCCGCCATTTGTACGTACGCAATAAACAAACCAAAAGCTAAAATAAAGTTCATCATTGGTCCAGCAAAAATCGTCATCGCTCGCTGCCCAACTGTTTTGCTATTGAATTGTCGATCATATGGTGCAATTTGGGTTTCCATTCCTCGCGCTACTAGATGCGTTTCACGAGCAACAGGATAGCTTTCGCTTACTCCATCAACAAGTAATGTCATCGTTAATTTATGTTCGATATCGACAGATTCTACTTCTCCACGCATGACATTACTGCGCTCATCTAATCGATCCAAATAAATTCTAGTGACAATATTATCTTTGAGACGAACGGCGACAGTTTGCCCGGGTTGTACTTCTACAAGCTCTGGATCTTCACCAGCCATTCGCACATAACCACCGATGGGTAACAAGCGAAGGGTGTAGTTTGTTTCATTTTTCTTCCAAGCTAATAGTTTAGGACCAAAACCAATAGCAAATTCACGAACTAAAATGCCAGCACGCTTCGCAAATATAAAATGGCCAAGTTCATGAATGGAAATAATGACAAAAAAGACCATTACTGTCGAAAAAACAACTTGAATTGTTTGCATATTTTATAGCCTCCTGTTCTTTACGGCCTGTACATAGATTATCATTATTCCCCTATATAAAACAAGAGAACCATAAATTACAGGATCTGCTTAAATAATGGCTGCATATTTCCTTGCCCATGTGTCGACTTCCAAAATACTTTCAGCATCTGTAATCGCCATTAGGTTATGATCGTTTATTACTGTTTCAATAATCCGTTCTATATCCAAAAAAGAAACTTCACGATTTAAAAATCGAGCTACCGCTATTTCATTAGCAGCATTGTAAACAGTAGGTGCAGATTGACCTAACTTACCACATTCAAAAGCCAGTTGCAGACATGGAAATCTTGTGTAATCCATCTCTCGAAACGTTAATTGTTGTATAGCAGTCAAGTTCAATCTTTTGGCAGGGGATTCAATTCGCTCTGGATAAGTAAGTGCATACTGTATTGGTACACGCATATCTGGATTTCCTAATTGCGCTATAATGCTGCTATCATCATATTCAACCATCGAATGAATAATACTTTCAGGATGAATAACGACATCAATTTGTTCATAAGGCATTCCAAATAGCCAGTGTGCTTCTATAACTTCTAATCCTTTGTTCACCATTGTTGCCGAATCTATTGTAATTTTAGCACCCATTGACCAATTCGGATGACGCAAAGCATCTTCGATTGTAACATTCGCCAGCTCTGATCGAGTTCGATCTCGAAATGATCCTCCAGAAGCTGTCAAAACTAGTTTATACACTGTTTTTAACTGCTCGCCATTCAAGCTTTGAAATAATGCCGAATGCTCACTATCAACCGGAATAATCGGAACATTGTAACGTGCTGCTTTTTCCATTACTAATTGCCCAGCTGTTACTAGCGTCTCTTTGTTAGCTAATGCGATAGTTTTACCTGCTTCAATAGCTGCAAGTGTTGCAGGAAGCCCTCTGCTCCCAACGATAGCAGTTACTACTATATCTGCTGCTGGATGTACTGCCGCTTCTATCAAACCTTCTTCTCCATATACAACCGTAATATGAGAAGGCAAATGCAGCTTTACTTGATCAGCTAATTGCTTCGTTGCCACAGATACTAGTTTGGGCGAAAACTGTTTCGCTTGTGAAATTAATAATTCTATATTTTGTCCTGCACTTAAAGCTACTACTTGAAAACGATCCGGATGAAAAGCAATTATTTCTAACGTCTGTGTTCCAATCGAACCGGTAGAGCCTAGTATCGCTATTTTTTTCATGTGTGCTCCTTCCTCTATACTGGAATTAGCCCTGTTAGTACTAATAATGGGAATACTATAATCCAGCTATCACAACGATCTAACACACCACCATGTCCAGGTAGTAATGTTCCAGTGTCTTTAATGCCCTTCACTCGTTTATAAGCGGATTGCATCAAATCACCTAACTGCCCGGCAACAGCAGCAATGGCTCCTATAAGGATCGCTCGATCTATTGCTAAAAACTCTGGTGAGAACAGCGTAATTAAACTAGCCGTTACAATTGCTAATAACACACCACCAATAGCACCTTCAATTGTTTTATTAGGACTGATATCTGGCCATAATTTATGTTTACCAATCGCTTTTCCAGTAAAATAAGCGCCAATATCAGACGACCATATGGAGCCAAATACAAGTAGCGCCCATAATAGACCATGTTGTTCCAGCAGTCTTACTTCTATCATAGCTGAAAAACCAAAACCAATATAAATCGCTCCAAGTACGACTAGTGCCGCCTTATCAATCGTATAGCGATTTTTTGAGAGAACTGTAATTAGCAATAAAATTGCAACTAGCGACCAAAGAACGAGCATAATGGATGGTGCTGTCATATTCCATGCTTGCCAAGGAATGACGAAGTACAATAAAGCGACAAATCCAACAACAGTCATTCCATCATACCACCGATGACCATTCATCCGAGCGAACTCGAAGAAACCAATAAGAGCGAGTAGAATCATAAGTGTTGCGTACCAGTTTCCACCTATAATTGTCATAGCGATGAAAAAGGCTCCTGCTAATACACCTGTTATTATTCGTTGTTTCACTTGGTCACACTCCGTTTTCGGATCTATAATCCTCCATAACGTCTAATACGCTGTTGATATTCTTTAACTGCTTCCATGAAATGTGCTTCCTTAAACTCAGGCCAGTACACATCAGTAAACCATAATTCACTATAAGCTAGTTGCCAGAGCATAAAATTACTAATTCTGAGCTCACCACTAGTTCGAATAAGCAAATCAGGATCAGGTAAATTCGATGATAATAATCTGCTAGATAAAGTTAGTTCGTCAATTTGATCCACTTGAAGTTGACCAGCTTGAACATCGCTAGCGATACTACGTATAGCTTCTACCATCTCTAGTCTACTGCCGTAATTCAATGCAAAATTCAACACTAATCCGGTATTGTTAGCTGTTTTTTCAACAGCTTGCTGAACTGCATAAAGTGTATGCTTTGGTAAATGTTCCTCGTACCCCATCATACGAACCTGCACATTATTAGCGATTAAATCATCTAATTCAATTTCTAAAAATTGCTGTGGAAGCTGCATTAAAAATTCAACCTCAGCCTTGGGTCGTTTCCAGTTTTCTGTCGAAAAAGCATACAGCGTCAAATATTTCACACCAATACGATTAGCTGTAATCGTTACTTGTTTGACAGCCTTCATCCCGGAATGGTGCCCTGCAACTCGTGGCAAGCCACGATCTTTTGCCCAACGGCCATTGCCATCCATAATAATCGCAACATGTTTGGGAATATTTTCTGTTGACTGTAATTCTACTTGCGGCATGGACGAGTTGCTAAGTCTGGCCAAAAGTCGCTTTATCATCCTGCTTCCCCCCAACCAATATCAAAAACCAAACCCCACCTGGCGGAGGGGCTAAACGATTATTAAACTTCCATAATTTCTTTTTCTTTAACAACAAGCACTTTATCTACTTCTGCAATATATTTATCTGTCGTTTTTTGGATATCTTCTTGATGACGACGTGATTCATCTTCAGAAATATCAGTTTTTTCCAATTTCTTCACATCATCATTGGCATCACGACGAATGTTACGAATGGCTACTTTAGCTTCTTCACCAAACTTTTTAGCTGTTTTTACTAGTTCCGCACGTCTTTCTTCGGTTAACATAGGAACGTTAATTCGAATTGCACTACCATCGTTAGATGGCGTTAAACCCAAATCACTTTTCATAATTGCTTTTTCTATGTCACCTAGAGATGATTTATCCCATGGTTGAATTAACAATGTTCGTGAATCAGGCGTATTAATATTAGCTAATTGATTGAGTGGAGTCATTGCACCGTAATATTCTACTTGGATACGATCAAATAGCGCTGGATTCGCTTTACCTGCACGTAGTGAAGTCAAATCACGTCTTAATGATGAAATTGCTTTTTCCATCCGTTCTTCCGCATTTTTCTTTACTTGTTGTGGCATTATTTAGCACTCCCTTTCACAATAGTTCCGATTTTTTCACCTAACACAACTCGTTTTATGTTTCCTTGCTCTGTAATTGAAAAAACGATCAGTGGAATGTTGTTATCCATGCACAAGGATGACGCAGTAGAGTCCATCACACCAAGGTTTTTGTTCAATACTTCTAAGTAAGTCAATTCTTTATACTTAACAGCAGTTGAATCTTTGAATGGATCCGCAGAGTAAACGCCATCTACTTTGTTTTTTGCCATCAAAATAACTTCTGCTTCAATTTCTGCAGCACGGAGCGCAGCAGTTGTGTCCGTAGAGAAGAATGGGTTTCCTGTCCCAGCAGCAAATATAACGACTCTACCTTTCTCCAAATGACGAATAGCACGTCTACGAATATACGGTTCCGCTATTTGTTGCATTGCTATGGATGTCTGTACACGGGTTGGTACTTCGATTTGCTCTAATGCATCTTGAAGTGCTAATGAGTTCATAACTGTTGCAAGCATTCCCATATAATCAGCAGTTGCACGATCTATCCCTTTGGCAGATCCAGCAATTCCTCTCCATATGTTACCGCCACCTACAACTATTGCTACCTCTACCCCAAGATCGATAACTTCTTTTACTTGATTAGCAATCGAAGAAATCATAGAAGCCTCAATTCCATACCCTTCATTGCCTGACAGAGATTCACCACTTACCTTCAATACGATTCGTTTAAATACTGGTTGTTCCAACTGCAATACCCCCATGCTAAGCACCTATATAAAGTGCGATTAATTAATACTATAACACTACACACCTATATAAGATGTGACACTTTCAGATCATTATTAGAAAAAAAAGGCGAGGCGGACGCCCCGCCCCGCCTGTGCGTTCGGATTACAAATTAGCTTGTGCCATAACTTCTTCAACGAAGTTATCTACTTTTTTCTCCATACCTTCACCAAGTTCGTAACGAACAAAGCGACGAATAGATACATTCTCACCAATTGTACTAATTTTTTCATTCACTAATGTTTCAATTGTTTTGTCTGGATCTTTAATGAACGATTGCTCTAGCAAGCAAAACTCTTCGTAGTATTTAGAAATACGGCCTTCGACCATTTTATCTACGATTTTTTCTGGTTTACCTTCATTCAATGCTTGGTTACGCAAAATTTCACGTTCTTTTTCAATTTCGCCACCAGGTACGTCTTCACGACGAACATATTTTGGATTAGAAGCAGCAATATGCATTGCTACATCTCTTGCGAATTCACGGAACTGATCTGTTTTTGCAACAAAATCTGTTTCACAGTTAATTTCTACAAGAACACCAATTCTGCCACCCGCGTGAATGTAGGACTCTACAACACCTTCTGTTGCAACACGTCCTGATTTATTTGCTGCAGCTGCAAGCCCTTTTTCACGTAGCAATGCAATTGCTTTATCAATATCACCATTAGTTTCATCCAATGCTTTTTTGCAGTCTAACATCCCTGCTCCTGTTCTTGCACGAAGATCTTTCACTGCGCTTGCACTAACTGCCATTGATACTACCTCCTAAAATTTTGAATATATTTATGTCCCAAAAAAAGGGTAGTGAGAGGTTTTCACCTATCTGACCACCCTTCATGTTAAACTATAAAGTTTATTAAGCTGTTGTATCTTCGCCTTGGTTAGCTTCAACGATAGCATCTGCCATCTTAGCAGTCAACAATTTAACTGCACGAATTGCATCGTCGTTACCAGGAATAACATAATCGATTTCGTCTGGATCACAGTTAGTATCTACGATACCAACAATTGGAATACCAAGTTTGCGAGCTTCTGCAACTGCAATACGCTCTTTACGTGGATCAATTACAAACAAAGCGCTTGGCAAGCCCTTCATTCCTTTAATACCACCCAAAAACTTCTCCAAACGATCTTTTTCCTTACGAAGAAGGATAACTTCTTTTTTAGGAAGAGCTTCAAACGTACCGTCTTCTTCCCAAAGTTCAAGTTTTTTCAAACGATCAATACGTTTTTGAATGGTTTGGAAGTTAGTTAACGTTCCACCCAACCAACGTTGATTGATGAAGTAGTTACCGCAACGCTCTGCTTCTTCTTTCACAGAGTCTTGCGCTTGTTTTTTAGTTCCAACGAACAGAACTGTGCCGCCTTCAGCAGCAATAGACTTAATGAAGTTATAAGCTTCGTCTACTTTTTTAACCGTTTTTTGCAAATCAATAATGTAAATCCCGTTTCTTTCAGTGAAGATATAACGATCCATCTTTGGGTTCCAGCGACGTGTCTGGTGACCAAAGTGTACTCCAGCTTCCAAAAGCTGTTTCATGGAAATAACCGCCATTTCTTCAACACCTCCTAGTATGGTTTGTATGATCCTCCGTCAGTCGCACTTTTCGTTAACACTTATACCGAGTATAAGCACCATTAACAAAATTGATTGACGTGTGTTTTAACACCAAAAATTAATATATCACACATCATTCAACGAAGCAAGGAAATAGAAGGATATTCAAGTGAATTAATTACAAGAGCGCTATGTAAACGTTTTATTTCGGTTATTTTCCTTCATCATGAACGACACAAGCGGCATCGACTACTATCCGCTCGGAATGCTGATTATATTCCGCTATTTCTTTGGATAATAACGGTTCGTTTTTTACTATGTCCATCGCTTGTGCAACAGTAATTTGCTCGTTAAATAAAAAACATCCTGCTCGAACGACTTGCTTTTTTTTGCGCATTTGTTTAATAAACTCGTCTTTATCCGTAATAATTTTCTTTTTATGTAACAAAGCTGCTGTAGAAGAAATGGTCTCACCCGGTGTGATGCGTATAATATGTTCTTTTTTTGAATCGACAGCAGCTATACTATTTGTTGCATTGTTTGTTTGTTTATTAGAAGAATTACTTGATGTATCCGCTTTTTCCTGTTCTTCTTCTATCACTACTTCTTCCAGTTCTTCGGATAGCGTAAGTGGAGTAGGTTGCGATTCCGAAGAAAAAACTTCTTCATGACTACGTAATTTTTTAGTACTAGCTTCTCCAACTACTATTAATTGTAACAAAATTGCCCCAATTATAATCCCTATCCCCAACCCTAGCAAAAATGAACGTTTATGCACGGTGTTTTTCCTCCTGCCGGGCAAGCTGGATAATTAATTGTACTTCCCCTTTATTGAGCTGCATTTGTTTGGCAATCATATCAATAGATTTACCACCATGATATAACTGTAACAATTGTTTATATCGATGCTGTATCGTCGTTGCCTGCTCCTCTGGTGATTCATTCGTTACTTGCATTTGCTCGACGATATCCTGTTCTGGTCCCTTTTCAATCGATCCCTGCTGTACCTTTACTAGCTCTTGTCGCTCTAATTGTCGGGATAATTGCAATAGCTGTTCCTCTAATTGCTTTACTTTTTGTTCATTAGAAGCTACTTGCGAACGTGAATTTTGTTGTGTTTCTTTCACAAGTTGTACTAGCGATTCATGGTCCTGCTCTGCCTGCATAAAATAGTGTTCCAACACATGCTCTATCTGCTCACTACTTTCTGCTTGTTTATTCGTCGTTTGACGACGCGGCATAGCAAACGCCAATACAGCAATTACTGCTCCAAGCAGTACGATATATTGCCATGGCTGCATCGTAGGCTGACCTTCTTTCTATTCAAAATCATAAAATTAATACATTATAGTGAAATATCTACATGATGACCTTTATAGGGATGAATAGGATCGGAAACGGTCTGACTTTTTTTTGCATCTACTTCGACTACTTCTTGATCGGACTGTTTATCCTGCTGACCTTTTTGTTCGCGAGCCTGTTCTTTTATGGTCATTTTTGCGGATTTTTCAAGTTTACTACTTTCTGTACGCATTTTTTCTGTTTCCTGTATGGACTGCTGAGCAAGCGCATTTTGATCTACTATCGGTTTTTGAGCTGCTTGACTCTTTAGTATACTGACGTCTTGTGTACGTGGAACAGACATTTGCATATCTAATGGTTTAAATGACATAAGCCGTCACCCTTTAAGTTTATTTATAATGGGTACATTACAATATCTCCTTCATAATAACGGAAAGAGACCCGTTTTGCACTATCCTTTATAAATTTAGTATACCGACCAATTACGATGCGACTACCGCCAAAAATTTGCCCTGTTACTTCAACTCTAGCTAATTCTGTACTGTCTAATGATTTTTCTATTTCTAGCACACGACTTTTAGCCTCATCGAGCTGATCTATTAATTGTCGCCGAGTAGTGTTAAACTTTAGTCGCATCGCTAATCGCTCCGGTGTCAGTTTTCCAGTCGCGGCCATTTGATCCAAGATCGTTAATGCTTTTTCAGTTTTATCGAGGTTTTCTGCTTCTGCTCGTATAACTTTTCTTAGTTCTAGTAGTTCTTCACGAAGGTGCGGTTGAACTCCAACCTCTATTACAGTAGTTGTACTCATCGCATTGCCAATCGTTCTAGCTAATACAGAAGTGCCAGCTTGCACCGTGCCACCGACGATAAGCCCACGATTACCTTCACATATAATATGTCCGCCAGCTTTAATTTGCGAGTGCATAATGCTTTGAGAGACAATAATATCTCCGCCACATGATACATTGGCATCTTGAATAAATGAACTGCGCAAAAGTTGACCGCTAGCCTTAATAAATCCTTTATGACCTGCCATAATGCCTCCTGTTACTTCAATAGAGCCACCAGCGATCAATTCCGCCCCTTCTACTCCACCAATTACCCGTATATCTCCATCTGCCTGAACTTTAAATCCGGTTAGTACATTACCTCTTATAACGACCGTCCCGACAAATGTAATATTACCAATGCGATAGTCAACATCACCATTAATTTCATATAAAGGAAAAACGTTGACTTTATCTCGATCTGTAAGAGAAATAATGCCATCAATAGTAGCATACATCGTTTTTTGTTCTTCCGAAATAACGACATTTTTTCCTGGCTTAAAACGAGCCGGTTTGCCCAACTTCGCTGGTATTATATCTCCCGTAACGGTGCGCCCTGGTTCACCTACGCCAGGCTCCATTAATCGAGCAACTGGCTGCCCTTGCCGTACATTTTCTAGTGTCATAATATTTTTCAAATCTACTTTATCTATATCTTCTTTACTGCTTTGTTGCTCACTTTTAGATACTTTTCCAAGTAAATAATCAATATAACCATCGTTTCCAGACACAGCAGATTCACCTACCGCTACTACTGGCTGCTCGCGCAAAAAGTCTAAAGGCTGCGTACATATTTGCTGTAACACCTGCTCTATGAAGCCGAATACGATTCCTTTGGACTGAAGAAAGGCACGAAGTTGTTCCACGGTAATAGAAAAATCATCAGTTAGACGAATAAATGTGATTGAAGCGGATAATTTATCTGCTGAGAAATGAACCTTAATAAATGTATCCAACTGTTCTACATTCAATGTATAGCCTCCTCGCCTTACACAGTACAATAATAATCATATTAATGTTGCATTAATTGATCTTTATACTTCTCCATTACTCCACGTAGTCGAAGTATTGCTCTAGAATGTAATTGCGATATTCTGGAAGGAGATAACGACATGACTTCAGCTATTTCACTAAGTGTCAGCTCTTCAAAATAAAAGAGTGAGATAACGATCCGTTCTTTTTCCGTTAACCGTTCGATTCCTTTACTTAATTCTTGTTTTAAATAAAGATCATGTACCGTTTGTTCTGGTTTTTTTACTTTATCATCTACTAGAAGCGTCATTCTTGTTTCACTTTCTTCATCGCGAATCGGATCTTCTAAAGAATATATAGTGGAAACGGACACCTCTTGCAGCATTTGCAGAAATTCCTTTTCGGATATTTGCAAATGGTTACTAATTTCAGCATCTGTTACAGAACGCATATACCTTTGCTCTAAAATCTGATAGGCATCCTCGATCTTTTTAGCTTTTTCACGAACGGAACGTGGTACCCAATCACCTTGACGCAAACCATCAATAATAGAACCTCTAATCCGAAATGATGCATATGTTTCAAATTGTAACCCTCGCAAATAATCAAACTTCTCAATTGCGTCTATTAAACCCATCACACCATTACTCGCCAAATCGTCACGAATGACATTTTTGGGTAATCCGATCGCCATACGATTTGTAACATAATCCACCAGTGGCAAATAGGTTTCAATTAGTTGCTGTCTTGCTTCTAAATCACCTTGTTCACGCCACTGCTGCCATAGATGAAAATTTACCAAATGAGGTGATTTCAGCTCAGCCATTTACTCACTCCTTTGTTAAGTGACGAATTGCTTTCGCCAATTCCTCTGGTTCTGCATTAGTTTTCGCAGATACAAACTGCGGAGGATTAAGCGGTTTGAAATTTTCGCTAGTTCCTTGCTCAACTTGAGTACCTTCATGCTCATTTAATGAATCTTTTAATAATTGATTCAGCTCATCTGATTGTTCAGGAGTAGCTACATCAATGCTTTTCCCTGCTTGTTGATTCGTTGTATTATCATTCTCCAGCGTAGTATTAACTACTTGCTTAGGAGAAGGCTTTATAATTAGCGATAAAATTATTCGAATGGGATAGGCAGTAATAAAAAAAGCAACAAATGCATATAAGCTTCGGAGAAGTACCGTTGTAAGTATATTGCTAGAAATTGAAAATAATAACGTTAATAAAGCGCCCAACCATGCTAGCAATAAATTCCATCGCCAACTACCAATCATTTTAAATCTCCTTTACGCCATATTGCACACTTCGTATCATTAAAATGCCTGTATGACTATCTAGCTCAATCGTTCTTCCATACCCTCCACCTGTATCTTGTGCATGAAGTGGGATACGTAATTGTTCAAGCAATAACGTACAAGCTTCCACATTTCGTGGGCCTATCCGCAAAGAATCGGTTTGTGCTGCGAAAGCAAACATTTGTGCTCCACCTGCCATTTTAGCTACTAACCGTTCGCGTTTTGCACCAGTATGCTCCATCAGCTTTATTAATTTAGGAATAGCTGTATCTGCATACTTGGCTTCATTAAAGGTAGCGTCACGAGCAATGGAAGATGATGGTAACATGACATGAGCCATACCTGCGATCTTCGCTACTTGATCAAACAAAGTTAAACCTACACAAGAACCAAGTCCGGTTGTTTTTAAAAGATGACCGTGGCTCGCTATGTTTAAATCAGCCATACCAACTTTCACCAAATTAGTTTGCATCATCCAAAACCGACTCCCAAAGCGTGAAATATTTTTTCAAAAGATAATGGATCGGGAATAAAGAAAAACTGACCATTCAACGCTTGGTAACCTTCTAAAAACGCGGTTTCTATTAACAAAGCGGAATCTCCCATTTCTCCATACTGCATAAGTCCATAATTCAATATCGCACCGGCCATATCATATGCAATGACTGGCACCGAAGGTTGCAGTGTTAATTTGGTGAAGTCAGCTAATGATGATAAATAGGATCCGGCTAAAATATTGCTAATTTCGCATAACGTAGAGAGTTCGAGTTCGGTGTAACTTAATGACTGCTCCTCTGTAGTTGGTAACAAATGATCTAGTAACCGTCTGGCAGTTTCATCATCCATTATATAAAACATATTGCCAGGCGCATCGCCTTCTACTCGCAAAAAAATAGCAACGACTACTTCTTCCGCTCCGCCTACTTGTTCAGCAACTTGTTCAAAAGGAAGTAAACTAACTTCAGGAACCGCCATATCAATCGGTTTGTTAAGTAAGGTAGAAAGAGCCGTAGCTGCATTACCTGAACCAATATTACCTACTTCTTTAAGGACATCAAATTCAAAAGCTTCTAAGCGGCTCAAAATATCCACTGCCTTACACCTCAAGCTCTTCTAATTGAATAATTTCTTGTTTATTTAACACTTCCTGCAAGTTTAGCATAATCAATAACCGCTCTTCGCCTATTTTCGCTATGCCGTGCAAATACTTTGCCTTAATCCCTCCAACGATCTCTGGTGGATTATCGATCGTACTAGTGTCAATATCAATAACGTCATTCGCCGCATCTACAATAAACCCAACTTCAATATCGTTGACTTTCACAACAATAATACGAGAGTGTTCATTCACTTCTGTTTCAGGCAAACTAAATCTTCCTCGCAAATCAATAACTGGAATAACCGAACCTCTTAAATTAATAACTCCTTTAATAAAAGGTGCAGTTTTCGGTACGCGTGTAATCGGCAACATCCGCTCTATCGTTTGTACTTTGTCTACTTCTATACCGTATTCCTCATTACCTAGAGCAAAAACAATTACTTTGAGTTCTTCTGACATAATACTACCCCTCCTTATTTTATCAGTGCATTTGTATCAATAATTAAAGCAACATACCCATCACCTAATATCGTTGCTCCGCTAACAGCTGGTATATTGGCTAAATAGTTACCCAATGTTTTTAATACAATTTCGCTTTGCCCAATAAACTCATCGATGACTACTGCTGCTATTTTATCGCCTTTACGTATAATAACTACTTCATGCTCTTCTTCCGCAGTTTCATCGTAATTTGGGCATTGCAACACTTTGCTTAGCGAAACGAGTGGTATAATTGCTCCACGGAAATCAATCATCGGCTGACCATGAATTTGTTTAATTTGTTGTCTGTTTACAATCGCAGTTTCCATAATCGAAGATAAGGGAAGGGCATATTTTTCTGTCCCCATTTTAATTAACATCGCAGAAATAATCGACAGCGTCAGTGGTAACTGAACAGAAAATTTTGTGCCTTTTCCTTGCTCTGATACGATAGTGACATCGCCGCTAAGCGAGCTAATTTTACTTCTAACAACATCCAGCCCAACTCCTCGACCAGAAACATCAGACACTATATCCGCTGTACTAAAGCCAGGTGCAAATATTAACATATGAATTTCTTCTACACTAAGCTTTGCTGCTTCGTCTACAGTAATAATGTTTCTTTTAATCGCTGTTTGCTTTACTTTTTCTGTATTGATACCACGCCCATCTTCTTCCACTTCAATAAAGACATGATTACCACTATGAAAAGCACGAAGCTCTATAGTGCCCACCTCTGGTTTACCGGCAGCAAGCCGCTCTTCTATACTTTCTATACCATGATCAATTGAATTTCGCAGTAAATGTACGAGTGGATCACCAATTTCATCGATAACTGTTCGATCTAGTTCCGTTTCAGCCCCTGTTATAACTAACTCGATTTTTTTGTTAAGGTTACGAGCTAGATCACGAACCATACGTGGGAAGCGGCTAAATACTGTTTCAACAGGTACCATTCGTAGTTTGAGGACAATATTTTGCAAGTCTGTACTTACTCGAGCCATATGTTCTACCGTTTCTTGCAAATCCGATCGATTAATTTCAGATGCCAGCTGTTCTAGACGTACTCTATCAATGAGCAATTCACTAAATAAATTCATTAATGAATCAAGTCGGTCAATATCTACTCGAATAGTACGGGTCACCACTTGTGAGCCATTAGTAGATTTTGTTGTTTCTTTCGAAACAGTATCCTTTTTCTGTATAGCCATAGCTGTAGCTGTTTTGTCTGAGTTAGTTGTAGATACAGCTGTATTTTGCGATTTAGTCGACTGTTGATTAACTGGTGTAGTGGATTGGTTCTTTTCTATGCTAGCTTCAGCAATACTGGTCTGAACAGTAACTGCCGTTTGCATCATGGTATCGACAGACTCCGCGTCAAGCAGAACAACTTCTACTTGCTCCACTTCCGAAATGTTCAGCAATTGCTGTTGTAAATCTGCTTGTTCTAACTTACTGATGACAAATACTGAAAACGTATGCTCAAATCGCTCCTGCTCCAAATCTTGAACAGAAGGATAGGACTGAATCACTTCTCCTATTCTTTCAAGTAATTCAAATATCATATAAGCTCTGACACCTTTTAGTAGACAACTAGAGCTAAGCTGTACACGAATATAATACACTTGGTGTCCCATCTCGATCGATTGCAGTAAGATAGTAGCTTGATAAGGGTCTAAACTACTGGAAGATACAGCGTTGTTATCTTCCTCTTCTATTTCGCTCGCTACAACGGCAGTTTCTGCCGGATTCGCGGCATTATCTTTATATTTATAGTCCGTTTGTAAAATAGTACGTAAAGCGTCATTAATGTGAGTGACCTCACCTTTACCGCTGCCACCATTGGTAATATCAGAAACCATTGATTCCAGTGCATCAAGCCCTTGGAATAACGTATCAAATATAAAGCCATCCATTTGTAATTTACTATTTCGAACGAGATCTAATACATTTTCCATCTCATGAGTTAATGAAGCTAAATCTTCATATCCCATTGTAGCTGCCATTCCTTTTAGTGTATGAGCAGATCGAAAGATAGATTGTACAATTTCAATATTTTCTGGTGAATTTTCAAGTTGTAATAAGTTTTCATTCAGAGATTGCAAATGATCGTTAGATTCATCAATAAACATTGATAAATATGCATTCATATCCATCCTATAACACCCCCTATAATGTAAACGCGCTTTCTATAACAATGGAATATTACATAATAACAGATTGTAAATATTGGGCGACATTCGTCAATGGCGTAATTGTAGTCGCTGCCCCGAGTTCTATTGCTGCTCTAGGCATTCCAAACACTATACAAGTTTCTTCTGATTCCGCTATAGATGATACCGCTCCATTATCTAGCAATTGCTTCATTCCTCTAGCACCATCACTGCCCATACCAGTCAACAAAACGCTATGACGTTTTAATTGTTGAAACGGAACTACTGATTCAAACAAAACATCAACTGATGGACGATGCCCGTTCCGGTGTGGAGTTTGCGATAGCTGGATGCGGAATTCATTATGCTCTTTGATCAGTTCCATATGCTGACCACCAGGAGCTACATAACAACAACCAGCTTCAACGACTTGATTATGCACTGCCTCTGTTACTTGTATTTTGCTAAAATGATCTAAGCGCTCTGCTAATGACTTTGTAAATCTCGGAGGCATATGCTGCACGACTAAGATCGGTGCTGGAAAATTAGCGGGTAGTTCCGTAATGACTGCGTGTAGCGCTCGTGGACCTCCTGTAGAAGCACCAATTACTACAATGTGTTCAAAGGTTTGATCAGAAAGTCGCTTTTTCGGTAGATGCGTTACAACAGTTGACACTTGTCTAATTTTTTCTTTTGCTAATTTTGTGGCATTATCTGCTTTTGCCAAACGTGGATCTATTTTGCTAGAACTACGGTTTATCGTAGATAAATCATCTTTCTTTGTATCTTTTAGCTTATTCTCCATTACCACTTTTCGGTTGTGCGGCTTACTCTTGTTTTCTGGAATAATGCGATCCATGTTATCTGGTTTCGTTATTTTATCTATAAGTAGCGTTTTTTTAGCTGTTACTGCAAATTTTAATTTTTCTAGTAGTAACTCTCCAACTTCTGTAATATGCTGCGACAAATTACCTACAGTTGGTTTGCGAATAAAGTCAAACGCTCCATGCTGCAATGCTTTGATCGTTTCTTGTGTATTATGTTCACTAATACCAGATAGCATAATAATTGGAATGGGGTATTCTTTCATAATTTGTTGCAAAGCATCTATACCATTCATTACAGGCATTTCCAAATCCAACGTTACTGCATCTGGCTTTAACTGTTTTACTGCTTCGACTGCTTCAAGCCCATTCACTGCCACTCCGATAACTTCAAACTCACTATCACGCATAATTAAATCACTAATAATTTTTCTCATAAATGCAGAGTCATCAACGACAAGAATACGGTAAGGAGTCATACGTTCCCCTCCTGTTACAAAGGATAATTATTGAATTTTAAACAACTTGTTGAAAAATCCTTTGATACCTCCACTCAAACTCGATTTTTGCTCCATATTTAAAAATGACATTGCGATTTGATCGATTGCTCTAGATGCTGGGCAATTAGGAAAGCAAAGAATGAAAGGGATTTGTCTTCGTACAGCTTTGGAGACAAAAGAATCATCAGGTACGATACCCAATGAAGGTATTTCTAATTGTAAAAACTGTGCTGCAACTTTTTGCAGTTTTTCCATTGTTCTTTCACCTTCACGATCATCAAGCGCGCGATTAACTACAAGTCGGAACGTTGCTTTAATTCTCATCGACGTTAACATTTTAATCAATGCATAAGCGTCCGTTATCGCTGTTGGCTCTGGTGAAGTAACGACTATCGTTTCATCCGATGCAGATACGAAGCGGGCGGTCTCATTCGAAAGACCTGCACCAGTGTCAAATAAAATTATATCATACAACCCATGCAATTGACTCATTTCATAGGTAAAAATATCTAATTGTTTAGGACTAAGCTGCAATAAATCTTTTACACCTGATCCGCCATTAATATAGTGTAGATTTTCTGGTCCTGTCGCAATGATTTCTTGAATAGTTTTTTCTCTTGTTAACAAATGATACAGGTTATAAGGAGACGACTGTCCCATAAGAACGTCAATATTAGCCATTCCAATATCTGCATCGAACAGCAATACTTTTTTGCCAAGTCGCTGTAAACTAAGGGCAAAATTCAAACTGAAATTAGATTTGCCCACCCCGCCTTTACCGCTTGTAACTGTAATGACTCGAGTAGATTTATTATTTTCTTCATGAAGTTGTTGCTCTACCAATTTTCTTAAAGAAGCAGCTTGATCATTCATCATCGGCGTCACCTAGTAATAACTCAATATACGGTAGCTCAGCAAATGTATTTATATCGTCTGGTACGGTCTGCCCTTTAGTAACGAAGGTAGGTCTCACTTCATACTTTCGAACTAAGTTTAATATAGAACCATAAACAGAAGTTTCGTCTAATTTGGTAAATAGGACTTTAGTTACACCGTATTTCAAAAAACGCTCAGTCATAGTAGACATATCAGAGCTTTTGGCTGTTAAACTAAGCACTAAAATTTTTTCAGAAGGTCTTGTTGTTTGTGTTAAACTAATTACTTCCGAAATTTGCAAATCATGTTGATAATTCCGACCAGCCGTATCCATAAATACAATATCCATCGCAGCTAATTGCTCATGTGCTCGTGCAACATCACTTTGTGAAACAACGACTTCTAATGGTATGTTTAGTATCGTAGCATACGTTCGTAATTGGTCTACAGCTGCAATACGATATGTATCTGATGTAATAAAACCAGCTTGTTTATGGAGAGAGATTTTATATTGAGCGGCTAGTTTAGCTATCGTTGTCGTTTTTCCCACCCCGGTTGCACCGAGTAAAAAAACAACTTCCGTATCCTCATCAATTCCATTTACTCCATAAGGCGCAAGCCATCTTTGCAAAATAATAGCGGCTTGCTCCCATATATATTGTTTCGTAATTGCATCGTTTGGCAGTTGTACTTGTTCATTTTCCAAATGAATTAATATCTCTTCACACAATTGCTCAATTGTTTCTGCCTCAACTTCTTGTTGCTGTAGCCGCAGTTTCAAATCTTCCAGTGGCTGTAGCTGATGTGCTTCCATTTGCTCGGAGCGGTTAATTTTTTGCAATTGTGTTCGCATTTCTTTTAACTCGTTCATAATCAGTTGTTCTGATGATATTGTTGCAGATGGAGGCACTATTTGCTCCCTATTTCTGTTTACAGTTGCCTGTTCATCAGTAACCACCATGTGATTGCTAGACCGTTTTTCTGTAGCAGTATGATCTGCAACTTTTAAAATTTGAGCAATAAGTTGATTGACATCTTTACTTTGCTCTTCTTCACCTTTTGGAGTAGTTACTGAGTTTTGTTCAATTGCAGCCGTTACCTCTATTTTCTTTTTACGAAATAATCCGAGAAATCCACCAATATAAATAGGTTTTGAATCGATAATGATGGCATCTTTGCCTAATTCTTGACGGATTAATTCTATCGCTTGAGGCAATTCATCTACTACATATCGTTTTACTCTCATACATTAACCACCCCAACACTTTGAACTTCAACATTTGGCTCTAACTCACTATAAGATAAAACTGGTATTTCTTGTAACGTTCGCTCTAGTAATTGGCGCAAGTACAATCGAATAGTAGGTGAAGCCAAAATGACAGGCTGTTGTCCAGCTTGCAATTGTCGATTCACTTGTTCGTTAATCTTTTGATACATCGTCTGAGCAGCTAACGGGTCCATTGCAATATAAGAACCAGAATCTGTTTGTTGTACTGATTCTGCTATTTTCTTTTCTAACTGCGGACCAACTGTAATGACTCGTAATACATCACTACCATTCGTATACTGTTGTGTAATTTGTCTAGATAATGCTTGACGGACATACTCTGTCAATACATCGGTATCTTTTGTATAATTGCCGTGATCTGCTAACGCTTCAAATATCGTTACTAAATCACGCACAGATATTTTTTCTTTTAACAGTTTAGCTAACACTTTTTGAATATCGCCGACTGTTAAAATGTTAGGAATCAATTCCTCTACTAATGCTGGATAATTTTCACGAACATTTTCTATTAACGCCTTTGTTTCTTGACGACCAATTAATTCGTGAGCATGCCTTTTAATAATTTCTGTCAAATGGGTAGCGACAACTGATGGCGGATCTACTACTGTATAACCAGATAATTCCGCTCGTTCTTTCGTTGATTCATCTATCCATATGGCAGGTAAGCCGAAGGCTGGCTCTGTAGTTTCTATTCCCACGATCGATTCATCCTCAAACCCAGGACTCATCGCCAAATAGTGATTTAACAATAGATTGCTACTAGCTACCACATTTCCTTTAATTTTAATAACGTATTCGTTCGGCTTTAATTGTATGTTGTCACGAATTCGAATAACTGGAACGACCAAACCCAATTCAAGTGCGCACTGTCTCCGTATCATAATAATACGATCTAGTAAGTCGCCTCCTTGCTGTGTATCAGCAATTGGGATAAGCCCATATCCAAATTCAAATTCAATAGGATCTACTTGCAATAAACTAATGACACTTTCTGGACTACGTACTTCTTCAATTTGCTGTTCTTCCGTAAGAAGATCATCTTGCACTTGTTGTTTACGTAATGTTTGCTGCATAATGTAAGCACCAATCGCAATCAGGATAGCGAATGGCCATGTTTTCAAAATGCCAATCGGTGTTAAACCAAGCATTGCTATCGTGCCAGCAACAATATATAACATTTTGGGATAGCGTAATAATTGCCCTGTAATATCATCTGGCAAACTTCCTTCAGATGCAGAACGAGTTACTATTAAACCAGCAGCGGTAGAAATTAATAATGCTGGAATTTGCATAACTAATCCATCACCAATGGTCAGAATCGAATAAATTTGCAATGACTCGCCAAACGAGTAATCATGCATAACCATTCCGATAATAAAGCCACCAATCAAGTTAATGATAACGATAATAATGGAAGCAATTGCATCTCCTTTAACAAATTTACTTGCTCCATCCATCGCACCATAAAAGTCTGCTTCTCGTTCGATTTTACTTCTACGTTCTCGTGCTTGCTGTTCATTGATCAAACCAGAATTCAAATCAGCATCAATACTCATCTGTTTTCCTGGCATTGCATCAAGCGTAAACCGAGCAGCTACTTCAGCGACCCTCTCGGACCCTTTCGTAATAACGATAAACTGTACAATAACGAGAATTAAAAAGACAATAAAGCCGACAACTGGTTCACCGCCACCTACCCAATTACCGAATGCAGCGATAACATCTCCTGCTTTTGCATTGGAAAGAATACTACGTGTCGTCGACACACTAAGCGCCAAACGAAACAATGTTGTAATCAATAAAATAGCTGGAAAGATAGAGAAATCTAGCGTCTCTCTCGTGTTCATTGCTACGAGTAATATCGTCAGTGCAAGTGAAATGTTCAAAATTAACAAAATATCAATAAGTAAGATAGGTATAGGAATGATCATCATGAGTACAATGCCTATTATTCCTAAAATGATTACTAAATCTTTTGCCTTCATGATGCCCTCCTTATCCTCGAGATGATCTTATGTTTTTTAATTTATATACATATGCCAAAACTTCAGCCACCGCTTGAAACAAATCACCGGGAATTTGTTCTCCTATTTCTGCTTGCTCATAAAGCGCTCTGGCCAGTGGCTTATTTTCCATTGTAATAACACCATGCTCCTTCGCAATTTCCCTTATTTTAAGAGCAAGATGATCTACACCTTTTGCTACAATTGTTGGCGCCTCCATCGAAGAAGCATCGTATTTTAAAGCAATGGCATAGTGAGTAGGATTCGTAATAATAACATCAGCAGTAGGTACCTCCTGCATCATTCGCTGCACAGCCATTTTTCGCTGTCGCTCACGAATTCTCCCTTTAATAATAGGATCTCCCTCAGTTTTTTTGAACTCATCTTTAATATCTTGCTTCGACATCTTAATACTTTTTTGATGTTCGTAGCGCTGATACATATAATCAGCAAAAGCAAGTACAATTAAAATAGCACCAATCTGAATCCCTAAATTAAATGTAACTTGAGCTGTATAATTAAATATATGTTCAATCGGCTGACTCGATAAACTTAATATATGATCCCACTCTCGTGTAATAGTGGTATACACAATAATCGCAATAATCGATACTTTAAAAACACTTTTCAAAAATTCTACTAAACTTCGTACCGAAAAAATCTTTTTAAATCCTTCTATCGGATTCAACTTCTTTAATTGTGGTTTTAAAGGTTCACCAGTTAACAAAAAACCAAACTGCGCTACATTCCCCACTAAGCCAATTACAATAACAATGGCAAATATAGGTAGTAATAAAACAGCTATTTTAGTAGCGATGCTAGTAAATAGAGGTAAAACATTATCGGCTGTCACTTCCATCAGTAGCCAATCTTGAAAAAAGCTACTGAATAACTGCAAAATATTTTGCTTAAAATAACTGCCTAACATTAAAAATGCAGCAAACGTCATTAATAAAATTAATGCACCTGGCAAATCAGCTGATTTGGCTACTTGCCCCTTTTTTCTAGAATCCGATCGCTTTTTCGGTGTCGCTTTTTCGGTTTTTTCTTGGCTAAATAGTTGCAAATTCATCGGTAAAGCAGTAGAAGATTGATGTTGCATGATGCAACCTCCTCATCAACACCAGTTACACAAATTTAATTATCATTGTTGTAGTATAGAAATAATTTGTTCTAACGATTGAAACATTGTAGAAAACAAATATTCAAATAAAACAGTTAATGCTGGAATAAATAACGTTAATAAAAATAAACCAATTATGATCTTCAAAGGTATACCAACAACAAAAACATTAAATTGTGGAGCTGATTTCGTTAAAAACCCAAGCCCAACGTCGGTTAAAAATAAGGCGACAATTAGCGGTGCAGCTACCTGCATAGCAATTAAAAAGGTATTACTAAAGGTTAATACTAAAAATTGCGTCACATTTCCATCTACTAGTTGAGCAAAAAAATCATTGTCAAGAGGTATCCATTCATAGCTACGCATTAACCCACTAATTAAAAAGTGATGACCATTTAACATTAAAAAATATAACATTAATACCATATACTTAAAATTTCCTAGTAATGGAGCCGATACACCTGTATTTGGATCTATAACGTTTGCCATTGCAAAACCAATCTGCATATCCATTAACGATCCAGCTGTTTGCACAATTGCAAAAAACAAATACACAATAAATCCTAACAACAACCCGATTAAGATTTCTTTTAGTATCAATAAAATAAATTCGGGTGTAGCTACTATCGTTTGCTGACTTCCATGTACCGAGAATATTAAAAGTGACATTGCAAATCCTAGACCGATTTTAAACATAGCTGGAATGTTACGAGCTGAAAATATAGGTGCAACGATAAAAAATGCAGTAATACGACAAAAGATCAATAAAAAAATCGGCACTCCTTGTAAAAATACGGATAGCAATCTTACTCACAACCTAACCGATATATTGATGAATGTTACTTAGTAATTGGTAAGTAAAATCAACTACAGTATTAAGAATCCAAGGGCCGAATACGATGACAGATATAAAAACAGCAACTATTTTGGGTACAAAGGCAAGCGTCTGTTCTTGAATCTGTGTAGTTGCTTGAAAAACACTTACTAATAAACCTACCACCAGTGCAAGTATAAGCATCGGGGCACTTGCCTTCAGCACCGTAAATACAGCTGAACCAGCAAGCCCTATAACAAAGTCGGCACTCATCGCCTTTCCCCTTTCTTTGTCAGCCTGCGTTAAAACTAAGTAATAATGAACGAATAATTAAATACCAACCATCAACTAGTACAAATAACAGTATTTTAAATGGTAGAGAAATCATAATTGGTGGTAGCATCATCATTCCCATTGCCATTAATGTACTGGCGACTATCATATCAATTACTAAAAACGGAATAAATATCATAAAACCGATTTGAAAAGCTGTTTTAAGCTCACTTAAAGCATACGCTGGAATTAAAATATGCAGTGGTATATCATCCAATGTTTCTGGCTTTTCTGTTTTTGTATAATTTACAAATAGCAGTAAGTCCTTTTCTCTTGTATGAGAGTACATAAATTTTTTCATTGGATCAGCTGCTTTTTCCAAAGCTACTGATTGTGATATTTCCCCTTTTAAATATGGTTGTAACGCTTGTTCATTCACTTGCCCTAAAGTAGGTGCCATAATAAAAAATGTAAGGAACATGGCTAAACCTAACAAAACTTGATTCGGGGGCATTTGTTGCGTACCGATAGATGTTCTTACGAAACCTAGAACAACTACAATTCTAGTAAAACTAGTCATCAATACTAAAATAGCGGGAGCTACGCTTAGTACTGTTATTATTAATAATAACGATAAGGCGCTTGTTCCAGCAGGCTCACTTTCATCACCACTACCAATATTAATTGAAATATCAGGTAGCCCTTGAGCTGTTACTGCTTGCGGAATCATAAACAGAAACAGCATGGCTAAGAAACAAGAAATCACCCATTTATTTTTCATTATCCATCAACCGTTCGTTTGATTTTGACTCATTCATCAGTTGTTTTAGTTCTTCACTGCGAAGTTTACGTTCTGTCAACTGTTTTTGTAGTAATGTTTCAAAAGTTGCTACTTCTTGCTTGTTATCTAGCTGATTAGCTGTTGTTTGCTCATTTGGATTTCCTCTCGCTCGATTTTTTTTCCATTGTTTCATTAGATTATTTATCGGCGTAGAAAAGTTACCCATCTCATGTTGATTTTCAAATAATGCTAGTATTTCTGCAACTAGCTCTGGATTATCTATTTTGTCTACTAACTGCACACCATTTTGATGTACACCAAGCACATAGAGACGTCCTGCAAGTTCTACAACTTGTAAAGAGCTTTGTTGTCCAAGCGGAGTTCCGCCTAATGTTTGGATTGTTTGCCTCCGACCACCCCATGGTCGATTGCGTCTACCAAGCCATCTAATTAAGATGATAATCATGACAACAACGAGTGCTAACGCAACGATGAGCCAAATCAAACTTTCTAGCATATTCGTATTATCAAGTTTGCTTCCTGGAAAGACATCATTGGGTAAGGAGCCGCTAGACTCTGTAGCGGGCATCCCTGTTTTTAAGATTGAAGTATACAACATATTCATCTAACCAAGCGTCTTTTTAATCGCTTCAATTACGCGATCTGCTTGAAATGGCTTTACAATAAAGTCTTTGGCACCTGCCTGAATTGCATCAATTACCATCGCTTGTTGTCCCATCGCAGAACACATAATCACTTTTGCATTTGGATCTATCGTTTTTATTTCTTTTAAAGCTGTAATACCATCCATCTCTGGCATAGTAATATCCATTGTTACCAAATCAGGTTTTACTTCCTTAAACTTTTCAATCGCTTGTGCTCCATCTTGCGCCTCACCAACCACATCATATCCATTTTTAGTAAGAATGTCTCGGATCATCATACGCATAAATGCAGCGTCGTCTACAATTAAAATACGATTTGCCATTTTTCAAATCCCCCTAGATAGTTAAATAAATTATTGTAATTTTTGAATACGATCCCACTGGCTGACGATATCGGTGACCCGAACACCAAAGTTTTCATCAATGACGACTACTTCCCCTTTGGCAATAAGTTTATTATTAACAAGAATATCTACAGGCTCTCCAGCCAATTTATCTAATTCAATGATCGATCCTTGCGACAATTCCAAAATATCTCTAATTTGTTTTTGCGTCCTACCAAGCTCCACTGTTACTTTCAATGGAATATCCATAAGCAAATTCAAATTGGTCTGCTCTAGAGGATCAAGTGCTGGTTGCCCAAATGTAGCAAATTGTACAGGCTGTACGTTGACATTGTTTTTAGGTGTAGCTGCTACTGGCTCCGTATAAATCATATTCGGATCAACTCCTGCCATTTGATTCATTGGCATCTCCATTGCTGAAGTAACGGGAGGACGAGCTGGTTCCTCTTCAAGTTGCACCGACACTTTTACTTGCGGTGCATTCATCGGTTGTTGAGTTACCGATGACGCTTCGACTGCTGCCATCGAATCATCTGGTTGCTCCATATCTCCCATTAATGTGACAACCATTTGTTTGGCAAAAGAGATAGGTAGTAATTGCATAATAGTTGAATCAATCAAATCACCAATTGTCAAATGAAAAGCTATTTTTATAAACATATCAACAGGTGGTAGACGATCTACCCCATTGCCAGTAGTAACATCCAATATATCAATACCTGGCGGAGATATATTAACTAAACGATTAAAAATTGTTGACATAGACGTAGCAGAAGACCCCATCATCTGATTCATAGCTTCTTGTACTGCGCTTATATGTATTTCTGTTAGTTCGTCTGTTGTTACTTCACCTTCGCCACCAAGCATAAGGTCAGCAATAACTTGAGCATCTTTTGTACGAATTATAAGCGAGTTAATTCCTTCAAATCCGTCCACATATTGAACGCTAACAGCTACATGTGGTTTCGGAAAAATATCACCTAGTTCATCCCGACTTACTAAAGTTACCTGTGGAGTAGTAATATCTACTTTTCTCCCCAATAACGTTGATAAAGCAGTAGCTGCACTACCAAAAGTAATATTTCCTATTTCACCCAGTGTATCTTGTTCCAATGATGACAAGAAATCTGAAAGTTGTACTTCAGATGACTGTTCCGGTTCATCTTTAGGCTCATTAGAAGTTTGACGAAGCAAGGCGTCAATTTCTTCTTGAGATAAATAATCTTTACTCATCATATTCTTCTGCCGCTCCTTCACTTACAATTTCATCCACTTGTATCGCCAATCGATCTCTAATCGTTCCGGGACTACCAATAAACTTTAATTTGTCGCCAACCTTTACATGTAATCCTTCTTCAATTGGCTTATTGAGGCTAAGCACATCTCCTACAGCAAGCTCTAAAAATTCTTTCACTGTAATATTAGTTTCGCCTAACTCAGCTTTGATTTCTAGCTTCGCTTTATGGACACGCTGCTCAAGAATATGAACTTCTTCCGGAATTCGCTCTTTCTTCTGCGATACAAACCAGTGATGAACGGAAAGTCTTGGCATAATCGGTTCTAAAACGACATGCGGTATACACAAGTTGATCATTCCAGTCGTATCACCGATTTTTGTACTAAAAGAAATTAACGCAATAGTTTCGTTTGGTGATACAACTTGCATAAATTGCGGATTCGTCTCCAATGCTTCCAAACGAGGCGATATGTCAATTACTGTTTTCCAGGCTTCTTGTAAACTATCAAAGGTTCTAGCAAAAATGCGCTCCATTATCGTAGTTTCAATTTCTGTTAAACTATTCATTTTTGCTGGTGCAATTCCTTGCCCACCTAGCACACGATCTAACATGGCGTAAGCTACGTTCGGATGCACTTCCAATACCATCCTGCCTTCTAATGGCTCTGCTTCGAAAATATTTAATATCGTCATTTTAGGGATGGAACGAATAAATTCATCATATGGAAGCTGTTCTACATCTACCACATTAATTTGTACAAATGTACGAAGTTGCGCAGAGAAATAAGTTGTTAAATATCTAGCGAAATTTTCATGTATACGTATTAAACTTCGAATGTGATCTTTAGAAAAGCGAACGGCACGTTTAAAGTCATACACGCTAACCTTTCGAGTGACTTCTTCTTTTTTCAAATCTTCTGCATCCATCTCACCAGAAGATAATGCAGCTAGTAATGCATCTATTTCATTTTGTGATAGAACATCGACCAATTAGCTCACCTCCTTCATGGAACACTTGCTGCCTGCTTTACATTGGAGTTATCATGTAGTCTGTAATTTCAACTTTGACCAGCTTTCCTTTAGGCAATACTGGATTGATCTCATTTAACAATTTTGATTCCAGCATATCTTCACCGGTTGATCCTAACAAATCATCCGGTTCTAAATCAGCAAGTATACGGCTAATAATTGGTTTAATTTCGATTTCGATTATTTTATCAAAATCTTCTTTAGCTTTTTTGCTGTCTAATTGAAAGGCAAAATTCATGATGACCATATAGTCAGGGTCTTTCAAATTACGTCTATAATCTTTTAATTCAGAAGTAACTTTTACACGTTCATTAGCAGATATCACTTTTGCATTAATCGGCTTAGCACTTTCTGCTGACTTTCCTGGCTCTGCAAAAAATTGATTAAACAAAACAATTGCTACTATAGCGATTAAGGCAATTGATAATAATGTCGTTATTATCCATGGAAGCATTTTTTTCATATTAAAGCCCCTCTTCATCCTTACTAGTGCGTGCCAAAGCAATATATCCAATTTCTCTTAAATATTGCTGACATAGTTCAGAAATTTGTACTGCTCTTTCTTTTACCACCAACTTATTTCCGGTAGTTAACGTTATAATCGTATCCGCTGCTTCATCAATAGTTTCAATTAATAACGCATTAATCATTACATTCGATCCGTTTAATCGAGTGACGGTAATCATCATTTACCCCCTCGTGCGTAGATGGGAGGCAATAAGCCCCCCTTTATTATATTTTATGCATACTACTACTATTTTTTCCAATCAAATCAATTATCGTTTTAGATTTACAACTTCTTGTAATATTTCATCTGATGTTGTAATAATACGAGTATTCGCTTGGAATCCACGCTGTGCAACGATCATTTCTGTAAATTCTGATGTAAGGTCTACATTAGACATTTCTAGTTGCCCTGTAACGATAGCGCCCGTACCAGCATCTGCATCATTAGCATTAAATAGGTCTTCCAACTCGCCATCCGGATTAGCATTCATCGTCATACGATATAAATTTCCGCCAACCTTTTCCAGTCCACTTGGATTCACTACTGTTGCTATTCCAATACTACCAGCATCGACATCTCCATCAGCAGTAACACCGATAATTTGACCATTTTGTGCAATAGAGAACGCAGTAATTGTTTCGTCCAAAGTGATTGGCTCGCCATCTTGACCAAGTACGAAGAAACCATCTGCTGTAACTAACTGTCTAGCGGCATCAACGATGAAGTTTCCAGCTCTCGTTAAAAAGCGATCTTCTCCGTTCGGTGATACAACGAAAAATCCATCTCCATCAATACGTAAATCAGTAGGTATATTCGTATTCATTGGGCTACCAGGTGTATGAATAGTATCTATCGAACCGATAGTAACACCCAGACCTATTTGACGTGGGTTTACACCACCACGAACACCATCTTCTGGAGATGTAACACCGCTAACTGTTTGGCTGAGTATATCTTGAAACATCACACGACCAGCTTTGAAACCAACCGTGTTGACATTAGCAATATTATTACCAATAACGTCGAGTTTCGTTTGAAAACCTCTCATGCCAGAAACACCTGCATACATTGATTTCAACATAGTGAAAATCCTCCTCTAATTCATATATGCCATTCGCTTGCATCTGTCGATCAGCTAGCTAAAGAGCTTCCTTTTCGGTCCAGCTCTATTATAAAATAATGGCACTATCTATTTGTGTAAATATATTATTTTGCATTTGTTTTCCATCCATCGCTGTTACAACTGTACGACTAGGAACATTAACGATAAAAGCTACGTTGTTATACACGACAAGAGAATCTTTTGCTCCCTTTTTTTCGGCAGCATCAATCGCATTACTCAGTTGCACTAGTGACTCTGGTTGAAGTTGAATTCCACGCTGTGAAAGCCGCATTTCGGCATGTTGACTAAATTTTAATAACTTATTATCAAGTATACGCTGGAAGCTGGTTGATGGAGCCGACTCCTGTACTCGCGAAACATTAGTTGGTGAAACTAAACGCTGGGTAGGATGTATCGAACCCGGTATCATCCCATTGTTAATGTAGTTATTCATTTACATCACCAGCTTCTTCCCCTTCTTCATTGCCAGGTGGATCAATTGGTGTTGGACTAACTTCTTCTGATTTCGGTTCCGATATCGAAATTAAATAGTCAATCGCAACTTCACTTTCACCAATTTTGGCGAACAATAATCCTTCTTTAAGTACAATAGAGTTGACAATACCATTTTTCGTAATTACTTCACCTTTATCATCATACTCATTCCATTGCACTTCTTTACCTATCAAATTAGATGCTGTTCCAATATTTTGCCGTAATAGTGTCAGCTCTCCCGTAATATTCATCAATTGTTCCACGGATGTAAACTGCGCCATTTGAGCAATAAATTCTTTATCTTGCATCGGCTGCATTGGATCTTGATTACGTAACTGGGCAACTAAAATTTTCATAAATTGGTCTTTTCCAAGCGCATCTCCAGCTTCTCGTTTTGAAGCTTTATAGATATTATCGGAATGATAGTTAGGCCAAACATTTCTTGTGAAAACTGAATTAGGCATAATTATATTTCACCTCCGTGTTTCCCATTTAGACCGACGTATTAATTGCTCTACCCATCCCTAATTGTTGAATAATTGTTTGTTGGAGTAACTCAGCTTCAAAGTTGATGGGCATCAATTGCTCCTCTAAATCATGCAACAAATGTTTTTGTTTATGTTGCTGCTGTTGTTGGTGGTGCTGCTGATTGAAATCAGTAGCTGGATTAGCCTGCTCATACGATACGACCATTTTTTCTACTTGCAACCCTTGCGCTTGAAGCGCTGCTCGCAGTTGTGCCATTTGCCCGTCTAACAAATCTCGTGCTGCTATATTATCTGTTCGAAATAGTGCCGTTAGTTGCCCATTTTGCATCATCAATTTTACATCGACTTGCCCTAATTGCTCCGGATATAATTGTAATTTTGCTTCAGACATACCATTTAACGTAGTAATCGTAAATCGTTGAACGATCATATCGGACATTGTATCAGCAAACTCATCAGCCACGACAAAAGTAGAAGCGGTAGATGATGTCGTCACTAGACTAGTCAACCGACTACCTAATTGCAATTGAGAGATAGGGACTGACGGAAGTGGTGCTGCTTCTGCCACAGTATCTGACGTAAGAGTTGCTAAAGTAGTCACTTGCTCCGTAGTTTCGCCTGTCTTAAACATAGTTGCATTAACTGTAGTTAACTTATGGAGATGTTCTACTGCTGATCCAGATGAATTACTATCTTTTAGTAACCAAGTAGGCACTTCTACTTTCAACTGCTGGTCGCTAAGTTTACTCTTGTCAGATAAAGACACCAACTGGTCTAGCTTCGATAAATTATTCATCAACTGCGACTGCAAATATTGCTCGTCGTGCTGTCCATACATCTTTATTTGAGTAGGTTGTTCCATACTAGTTTGTAGTTGTAGCAACATTTGTTGCAATTGTTGAAACAGCTGTTTTGTAGTAGCTTGCTGCATCTCGCCTTCCTTAACTACTGTCGATAAAGAGAGCTCGCTTGGTAAAGTAACAGGTTCCGTATCCAATTGCATAAAGTGAAAGATAGCTTGCATGTTATTCATTATTTGTTCTAGTAGTTCTACATCTATAACAGAAAGATCTGGGTTTTCTAGCCATTGGTCTATTTCTGTTAATAATGATTCCAACATATTTAATAATTCTTCATCGGACCATATTTCTGATTGTTCTGGATTAACGATCGATGACAATGAAGCTGTAAGTGGAATCCCGACGGACGGAATACTATCTTTTGCAACATTTTCACTTGAAGAATCGTTTAATTGTGTAAAGAGTACTCGCCCAAAGATTGGATTAACCGCACTATTACCTTCACTACTTACGATGGAAGCAGAATGATTGGTTGCTCCTGCTGCTGAGGCATTATTTAATATAGCAAATGGAGCGAGATTCATATTTTCACCTCCTTTCACTAAAATTACTTGCCAGGTATTAATTTTGCTACAATTTGTGCTGTTTTCGCTTGATTGCTAGTAGCCATTTCTGCTAGAACAGCAGAACGAGCCTTATCATTCATAGCTTCTAATGTTTTTAACACTTTACCTGTACTAAGTTCATTCATTTTCAATAGTAAATCGGCTGCACTTTTTGCATCCATACTATTAAAAGTCGCTGCTAGTTGATCCTTTTCTATCGTACTAGCCGCCACTGTCGGTTGCTCTTTTTTCAGCTTATTAATCTGTGACTGTAATGCTGCCAACTGCAAATCTTTTGCTGGCTTCTCGTCTTTCAACAATACAGTTAAATCGGCTGCTTGCTTAGGATTCATTTTTTCCATAATTCGAACTCGATCATCTGATCGCATTGCAGAAAATAGTAATGTAGCTTCTTCATTCGTCATATTTTGAATGATAGGTGCTGCTTTACTAGGCATCATCTTAGAAAACATACTTGCAAGCTCGGTAACCTTAGCATTATATTGTTCGTTGGTCACTTCATTCGATGGTGTAGCATCGTCAGTAGCATTTGTTTCTTCTGACTGAGTTTTTTCTAATGCCACTTCAAGTTCAGCTACCATACTTTCCTGCTCTTCTTTTTCTTCTACAGCTGTCTGCAATTCTGCTTCAAGTGAAGATACTTGTTGCTCTAATTCTGCAATTTTTTCATTTAACTTAATAGTACGAATCTGTTCATCATTCATGGAACTACCCGTTATACGTGGTTCAGGAACGATTTTATTGATTACTGGAATCGCTTGACCGACTTGATACAATCGATTACGAAAATCCGTATCAATAAAAGCTGCTAATACTACTAACAGTATTACTACCATTACTACCGGAACGGTTAGCATCATAAATCTTGCAAAACGACTATATCCATCCTTTTCCATATCTGTATCCGCCACATTTCACACTCCTTCTAGCCTGTAGAACGTCTTGCATTACGGAGCAGACATTATGAATCGAGCGGTCGCCAGTTCATCAAGCTCATTTTGTTCTTTTAACTTTAACGAATGATCAAACTGTTGCTTCGCACGTTCCTTTGTTTTCAGCCACACTTTCTCGTCCTTCAAACGTTCGCCTAATTCGTGCCTACTGTTATACACTGCAAACTGAGCTTTTTTCACATCGATGAGTTTAGCTTCTATTTTTGTATAAAGATGCTCTATATAATGTTGAAATAGTTGTATTTCCGCTAATGAAGCTCCATTTTGTGTGGCGAGCAACATTTGTTGTTCCCATTCTGCTTTGCTTGCCTGTAACTGTTCTAGTGTATGCTCTTCGGTATGCAATGTAGACAAGGCATTGGATAACAGCCACTCCGCTTGTGTTTTTTCACTACTTTTTAAATCTACAATCTTTTGAAATACAAATTGAAAGTTAGACACTGCTTCATCAGCCTCCACTAAATCCATCTAACAATTGTTGCATCGCTTCAGTGAAACTAACCTTTTCCGTCGTCTTTTGACGCAAAAAACTATTAATTTGGTCAATATAAAGCAATGCTTGATCGATATCACGATTAGAACCGTGTTGATAAGCACCTATATTAATTAAATCTTCCGATTGTTTGTACACTGCTAATAGTCGCTTTAGTTCTATCGCTGCTTGTTGTTGATCAGATGATACGATCGCATTCATGACACGACTAATCGAAGCTAATATATCAATAGCAGGAAAATGACCATTGTTAGCAAGCTGTCTACTAAGTACAATATGACCGTCTAATATACCACGAACTGCATCAGCAATTGGCTCATTCATATCATCACCATCAACCAATACAGTATAGAATGCAGTGATCGTACCTGTCGGTCCAGTTCCTGCTCTTTCTAATAGTTTAGGCAATGCCGCAAATACCGATGGGGTATATCCTCTTGTAGCTGGCGGTTCGCCGATCGCAAGTCCGACTTCCCGTTGAGCCATCGCAAAACGAGTAACAGAATCCATCATCAACATGACGTTTAATCCTCGATCACGAAAATATTCTGCAATAGTAGTTGCAATTAACGCTCCTTTTATTCGAATAAGTGCAGGTTGATCAGAAGTTGCGACAATAACAACGGAACGAGCTAAACCTTCTTCGCCCAAATCCTGTTCAATAAACTCCAACACTTCTCGCCCACGCTCACCTATCAATGCAATAACGTTAACATCCGCTGCAGTATTACGAGCAATCATTCCGAGTAATGTACTTTTCCCGACCCCCGAACCTGCAAATATACCGACCCGTTGTCCTTGACCAACTGTTAGTAATCCATCTATCGCCCGAACACCAATACTAAGTGGCTCAACTACTCGAGGTCTTTGTAATGGATTACTCGGTTTGTTATGAGTGGAACATGCCGTCAGTTGCCCAGATAATTGGCTGCCATCTAACGGTCTTCCAAGACCATCCAAAACTTTGCCAAGTAATTCTGAACCTGCCTGAACTGTTAATGGTTTTCCCGTAGCAACAACATCACATCCTGGTCCGATCGCATGCAAATCGCCAAGTGGCATCAGTATTACTTTATTATTTCGAAATCCAACCACTTCTGCGGCGAGCGGCTCAGCATCTTTCAATGGATAAATGTAGCAAACATCCCCTATGCTTGCATCAGGACCTTCTGATTCCACAGTAAGTCCTATAACTTGTTTAACTTTACCGTTTATCCGAATAGGATCAATTTTATGCAATTGCTCTAAGTACTTGTTTACATTTAGTTCAATCATAGTTTGTAGGCCCCTGTCCTTGCTCCGAAGATCGATGAGCCACCTGTAGTAATTCTCGCTTGATTTCAGCAAGCTGTGTATCTACTCTAGCATCTACACTGCCAAATTCTGATCGGATAACACAACCGAAATCTACAACAGTAGAATCTGGGACAATTTGCAAAGTAGCTTGTGAATCTAGCAGCAGTTGTAATTCTTCTCTTGCAGCTTCGACCAATACTACTCTTTCCGGTGCTACACACAATGTGATGATGCCTTGCTCGCGTCTAGTAGTTAGTGCTTTTTTAATAAACGAAATAGCTAATTCTTCTTGCTCTGAAAGCTGTTTTCCTATTACTTTGGCAGCTATTGCACAACTTAACTCTACTAAAAATGTCTCTGACTCTTGAATAATCTGCTCTTTCCATTCATAAGCCTCTAACAATAGATGCGACGCACTATCGATTTTTTGCTTCCAATTGCTATTCACTTCTTGGGTAGCTTGTTCTTTTCCTTCTAGCATACCAACTGCTCTTGCTTCTTCGGTGGCTAGATGGATCAATTCCTCATCCTCCGCACGTTTTTCCGCCCACCATTGCTCTATTTGTTCTTGCGCCTCTGCTATTATTCGATCACTTTCTAATTGCGCATCACGCAGCTTCTCTTCTGCTACGTATTGCGCATCACTCAATATTTGATCTCGTAAATTAACGGTATCTTGATCAGGAATATATGGAGCTGTAACATTAGTATCCTCTGTTAATTGTTTCACAGATTCAAACTTTTGCAGCACTTCAAGTTGCTTGTGCATCTCCACTGGTATCACTCTAGTTGCTTTAATCAGATTAGACAATGACATCATCTCCTCCGCCACGAGCAATGATGATTTCTCCGGATTCCTCCAATCTACGGATCGTTGCTACGATACGAGTTTGAGCTTCCTCAACATCGCGCAATCGTACTGGACCCATAAATTCCATCTCTTCTTTGAAGGCATCTGACATTCGTTTAGACATGTTTCGGAATATTACCTCGCGTACTTCTTCACTTGACACTTTAAGCGCCAGCTGTAGATCAGCATTTTCAATATCTCTAATAATGCGTTGAATGGAACGATCATCGACACTAACAATATCTTCAAATACAAACATCCGCTTTTTAATCTCTTCCGCTAATTCAGGATCTTCTATTTCAAGAGCATCCAAAATAATACGTTCCGTACCACGATCGACTCCATTCAATATTTGAACGATAGAATCGATACCACCCGCATTTGTATAATCTTGTGTAACGGTAGCCGACAATTTTTGCTCAAGTACTCGTTCTACTTGCGAAATCACTTCTGGAGAGGTACTATCCATAAGCGCTATTCTTCTCGCTACTTCTGCTTGTTTTTCTTGTGGTAGTGATGACAAAATTTGAGATGCTTGATCAGATTGTAAATAAGATAATACTAAAGCAATCGTTTGTGGATTTTCATTTTGAATAAAGTTTAAAATTTGTGATGGATCTGCTTTTCTAGCGAAATCAAAAGGTCTAACTTGCAATGTTGCCGTTAATCGATTGATGACATCAATTGCTTTATCTACGCCTAATGCTTTTTCCAAAATTTCTTTGGCATAAGCGATTCCACCCTGTGAAATATATTCCTGTGCCAAACATATTTGATGGAATTCACCAATAATCATTTCTCTTTCTTCACCATCTACTTTTCGCACATTTGCAATTTCGAGTGTTAACTGTTCTATTTCTTCCTCTCGCAAATGTTTAAAAATTTGAGCAGATACTTCTGGACCAAGTGTTATAAGTAGTATCGCTGCTTTCTGACGTCCAGTAAGTGAGTGCATTCCTCTTGCCACGTGCTTTCCCCCTATTCATCGACCAACCATGTACGCAGTAGATTAACGAATTCATCTGGTTTTTGCTTAGCAAGTGTTTCAAGATTTTTGCGTGCAAGATCTTCCTCACTCACATGTTCTGTATCTAGTGTAGGGAACTCCATCTTCGATGGAGAAGCGATATAATCCTCTTCTTCTGCTGCTTGCTGCTTACGTTTACGAACTAACATAAATATTAATCCACCAATTAATGCAACCAGTCCAGCACCGATACCAATTACCCATCCCGTTGATAACCCAGTATTCGCGGCAACTGTTGCGTCAGCACCAAATGAACGTGCGATTAGAGACACTTTTTTCTCCATGAGTTGATCATTATTGACATCTTGACCTGAATCCGCCAGCTTACCTCGAACGAATGTCGTCAAGGACTGTAATATTTGCGCTTTGCTTGCTTCATCTGCAATTTCTGTTTCATCAATGACAACACTTAAAGTTAAGTCTTTTAAGACGAAAGGTGCAGATTCTATACTATTACTAATGCGATTGACATCGTAATTACGAGTTTGATTATTCGTTTCAGAACTACCATTTCCCTCTGTTCCCGCATCATAACTAGGAACGTCAGTCTCTCCCGTCCCTGCTACACCACCGGCCATACCACCAGCATTTGTTGAACTACTATTGTTAATTTGTTCACTGATAATAATTCCGTTATTATTATTGTTTTCTAACGGCGCTACTAATTCTTCTTTACTCAACTTTTTGTCAAAATTAATACTACTAGCTACCGTTACTACTGTTTTATTCATATCTACAAAAGAACCTAAGTACTGCTTCACATTTTTAGATATTTCCGCTTCAAACTTTTGTTGAATTTGGAATTGCATCATAATAGCGTCCAAGCCAACTTCAGTTTGCCCACTTACTTCAGACGATACAAGTTGTTCACCCATTTGATTAATGATAACGATATTTTCTAATTCCAGTTCGGGCACGGATGCCTTCACTAAATTATAATAGCCATCAATTTCTTTTTGCGACGGTTTGTATCCTGGTTTAAAACTAATGGTAAGACCAGCCGTAGCTTTGTTAGCTTCAGCAGGGGTTAAAAAAATACTTTCTTCAGGACGATTAACTAATACTTCGGTTCTTTCAATTCCTTGCAAACTATTTAAAAGCTTTTGGATTTCTCCATTATAAGCGTGCTGATACTGGACGTTAAATTCATTGTCGGTTGTACCAAGCGCTGAATTACTGTTTGCAAACATTTCAAATCCGATAGACCCATTTTGAACTAATCCTTGTGATCCAGCATCAATTTTCACTCTAGAGGCTACTTTACTCGGTACAGAGATGTTTTTTCCATTACTGCTCAGTTCATAAGGAATACCGTTTTCTTCTAAATGTTGAATGACTGCATAGGCATCATTTTCATCTAAATTTTTAAACGCTAGTTCATACTCTGTTCTTGTAAAAACGACTGTTAGTAATATAATCGTAAGCAATATACCGCCTATTGAGGCACCTAACCATACTTTTTGCTTTCTGCCCATTTGACTCCACGTTTGTGTGAGTCTTTCGCGATATTGGGCGAATTTTTCTTTCACGTTGTCACCTCACCCAATCTCTCTCTACATCAGAATCTGTTAAACTTGCATTCTCATAATATCTTGATAAGCTTCAATCGCTTTATTACGAACTTGAGCTACTAATTGTAAACTGAGTTGAGCTTGTTGTGCTGCAATTAGCACTTCTGATGCATCTACTTGTCCTGTTAAATATGTATCATTTAGTTGGTGTACTTGTGCTTGTTGCGATTCAATGCTCTCCAGTGCTTTTTGTAACTGACTACCAAAGGTATCGGCTACTTGGGCCGCTGTATTGTTTGTTTTCACTTTAGTGTCTATTATATTGTTCGGAACGGATGATCCGAGTGCTACTTGTTGTATCATAAATTTTCCCTCCAACAACAACTTGATAGATCTACAAATTACATTTTACATTGCTTTAACTCTAATCTTATTTCCTGCCAATTTCTAACGCTTTGACAAACATCGATTTGGAAGCATTAATTGCTGTGACGTTTGCTTCATAAGCACGACTTGCTGCAATCATATCGATCATTTCTTTCGCTACATCTACATTGGGCATACGTACGTAGCCTGCCTCGTCTGCATCCGGATGGGTTGGATTATATGATAGCTTAAATGGCGAACTATCTTCAGTGATTTTTGTTACTTTCACTCCACTTTTACTACCAGGTAATCCCAATTGATCCTGCAACATATTAGAAAATGATTGATTCATTGGAGATAAGACGGTCATTTTTCTTCGATAAGGTTGAAATCTACCATCAACAAATTCTGCTCGTGTCGTTTCAGCATTAGCAATGTTCGATGAAATAACATCCATTCGTAATCGTTGTGCCGTTAAAGCAGATGCACTAATATCAAGCCCCGTTGAAATTTTCATAAATTAACCCCTCCCCTCTATAGCAATATTCATCATCTTCATTTCATGATTGAGCTGTTGTACATAAAAACTATAATTTAGTTGATTTTTTGCTAATAAAGACATTTCGCTATCAACATCTACATTGTTTTTATGATTTCCCATTACTGTTCGCTCATCAACCACTACTTTAGGAATAGGCATATTGCCGGATGTTATTCCTATATCAAAATGTCTAGAGTCGGTCTTTTTGCCTACATGGTTTTCTAGACTCCCACTTTTTAGTGACTGTTCAAGCATCGATTCAAATATCACTTCAGCTCGCTTAAAATGCGGTGTTTCAACATTAGCAATGTTGTTAGAAATGACACGTTGACGCATTTCACTAGCTTTAACTGCCCCTTGCAGCCGCTGAAATGAAGCACTATTCAATATTTCCACTACGTTCTCACCACTTTCGTTTAAGAATCCTGATTTTAAGATAATTCAACAAATAATTAGATATTCCTTCTTTGTTCGACAAATAAATATTTATAAATACTAATTTCACGATTTGGACACATCAATATTTTGGAAATTGGGCTTATTTTAGGAATAAGAAATAAGGCCTGCCTAACGTATAGACAAGCCTATTTATGTGACTTTTTTACTAATTCAATTCTTTTTTTCTAATTCTATCAATAATTGTTGATTAAGAATTTTAATATATGTTCCTTTCATTCCAAGCGATCTCGTCTCAATAACACCCGCACTTTCTAGCTTGCGAAGCGCATTGACGATAACGGAACGAGTAATTCCTGCTCGATCAGCTACTTTAGATGCAACTAGCAGCCCTTCTTTACCGTCCAGTTCTTCAAAAATATTTTCTACAGCTTCATGTTCACTAAAAGATAGAGAGCCTACAGCAACAGATACAGCAGTTCTACTACGTATTTCTTGCTCCATCTCTTCCGTTCGTTCACGGATAATTTCCATACCAACAATGGTAGAACCATATTCTGCTAATATTAAATCCTCTTCACTAAACAAACCATCTGCACGTGTAATAATTAAAGTACCTAGTCGTTTGCCACCACCGCTAATCGGCACAATCGTCATTAGACTTTGATCGATCATCGTATGAAACGTTTCTTTGATGCCCGGATCAGGGACAATATTTTGTATTGATTCTGTTATATCTAAAAACCGTTCATTAATTTGTTCAGAAAAACGTAATTGTTCCCCAGATAACGAACGTAAATAATCTTGATCGTAGACATCATAAGCTGCACAACCTAAAATCTTTCCTTTTCGACTTACAACAAAAACAGTTGCCGTAATAGTGGAACTAAGCACTTCTGCCATTTCTTTAAAGTTAACAGCTTTGCCAGCTGCTTTCTGTAGCAACCGATTTAGCGTCCTCGTTTTCAACAATAAACTCATGTGCCTATTTTCCTCCTACAACCAATCGCACTATAAAATATATTGACTCAAATCTTTATTCTGTGCAATGCTGCCCAATTTCTCTTTTACGTACTCTGGTGTAATTAGTAGATGCTCTAATGTTAATTCTGGTGCTTCAAAAGATAAATCTTCTAGCAATTTCTCCAAAATAGTATGCAAACGTCGCGCCCCAATATTTTCGGTATTGCGATTTAGATCGGCTGCAATTGTAGCTAGCTCTTCTATCGCCGCTTCCGAAAACTGCACTTCAATTCCTTCTGTTTCTAATAAAGCTGTATATTGTTTTGTCAAAGCATTTTGTGGTTCTGTTAAAATACTGACAAAATCTTCTTTTGTTAAACTATTCAGTTCCACACGAATCGGAAACCGTCCTTGTAACTCTGGAATCAAATCCGCTGGTTTGGCAATGTGAAATGCGCCGGCTGCAATAAACAATATATAGTCTGTTTTTACCGGACCATACTTCGTCATTACTGTTGAACCTTCTACAATCGGCAGTATATCGCGCTGTACCCCTTCTCGTGACACATCTGGACCGTTACCTCTAGAAGATGGGCTAGCAACCTTATCAATTTCGTCGATAAAAATAATCCCGCTTTGCTCCGCTCGTAGAATAGACTCTGTAATAACATCATCCATATCAATTAGTTTATTAGCCTCTTCTTGAATTAGTACTTTTCTCGCTTCTTTTATCGGCAATTTACGACGTTTAGGTTTACGTGGCATTAATTGACCGAACAGTTCTTGCATGTTCATCCCCATACCTTCAGGCCCTTGACCAGAAGCTAACATGTCAAACATCGTTGGAGTGGAATCCTCAACTTCAATTTCAATTAATATTTCTTCTAATTGTCCTTCTTCCAATTGCTTGAATAAGTCGCTCCGCTTATCGTGTAACTGCTGATCGACTTCTGGGTTATCTTGCTTCTCTTCCTCTTCGGAATTAGCACCAAATAACATTTCAAAAGGGTTTTTAGATGACTTGCTTTTACTTGGTGAAGGAGCTAACAACGATATAATCCGTTCATTGGCATTAACTTCTGCACGATCACGCACTTCTTCTGTCTTCTCCACTTTAACCATTCGAATAGATGTCTCCATCAAATCTCGTACCATCGATTCAACATCGCGTCCGACATATCCGACTTCTGTAAACTTCGTTGCTTCTAGTTTTATAAACGGCGCTTTTACTAGTTTAGCTAGTCTTCTAGCAATTTCTGTTTTTCCGACACCAGTTGGACCAATCATCAAAATATTTTTTGGAACAATTTCTTCTCGCAATGAAGGGTCTAATCTTTCACGACGATATCGATTACGTAGAGCAACCGCAACAGAGCGTTTTGCTTGTTTTTGACCAATAATATACTTATTTAGCTCCTCTACAATTTGTTTTGGAGTCATCGTTTCCTTACCCATGATTTCATCTCCCTCTTATTACGTTATTCAATTTCTTCCACGATAATATTATGGTTCGTATATACACAAATATCCGCTGCAATATGAAGCGCTGATTTCGCTATTTCTACTGCTTCCAATTGAGTAGCATGTTGCTTCATTGCTCTAGCTGCTGCCAAAGCGAATGTACCACCAGAACCTATGGCGATCAATCCATCGTCCGGCTCAATAATTTCACCATTTCCCGAGATTAGAAGTAAGCCTTGTTTATCCATCACCAACATCATCGCTTCTAATTTACGAAGTACGCGATCAGAACGCCACTCTTTTGCCATTTCTACTGCTGCTCTTTGCAAATTCCCATGATGCTCTTCTAATTTTCCTTCGAACTTTTCAAATAACGTAATAGCGTCCGCTACTGATCCAGCATAGCCAGCAATAACTTGACCTCTATAAAGTCTTCTTACTTTTTTGGCACTATGTTTCATAACCATACTTTCGCCGAATGTCACTTGACCATCTCCAGCTATTGCACCTTTTCCATTGTGACGTACGGCACAGATAGTCGTAGCGTGAAATCTCATTTCCATTTCATTCCATCCTCCTTCGTTAACCTAAATAACCCAGTCTTGATACTGTACGGCAACTTACGATAAATGTTCCTCTTTAAATTGAGTGATCGCATCGAGTGCACGTTGTCCAATCGCTTCGTTTTTCTCTTTTTTGTTGCGGATTTTTTTATCCAGTGGAGGCATGAGCCCAAAGTTAATGTTCATCGGTTGAAAGTGTTTAAAATTAGCCGTTGTTATATAATACGCAAGACTACCTATAGCTGATGCCTGTGGTAATACTAATAATTGTTCTCCACGAGCTAATCTGCTGGCATTAATACCTGCTATAAGTCCTGAAGCAGCAGATTCTACGTATCCTTCAACTCCGGTCATTTGCCCTGCAAAAAACAATTGAGGTCTCTTTTTAAATTGATATGTCGCTTCTAACAATTGCGGTGAGTTGATAAATGTATTGCGATGCATGACTCCAAAACGAACAAATTCTGCTTCTTCCAAACCAGGAATAAGTGAAAACACTCGCTTTTGTTCTCCCCACTTTAAGTGAGTTTGGAAACCAACAATATTATAAAGTGTCCCTGCTGCATTATCTTGTCTTAATTGGACAACAGCATGTGGCAACTTCCCTGTATGAGGATTAACTAAACCAACAGGCTTCATTGGACCAAACAAAGTCGTTTGCTTCCCACGCTTTGCCATTACTTCAATCGGCATACAGCCTTCAAAATACATTTCTTTTTCAAAATCTTTAAGTGCTGCTTGTTCCGCTGTTATTAACGCATCATAAAATAGATCATATTCTTCTTCTGTCATTGGACAATTAATATACGCTGCTTCACCTTTGTCATAACGAGAAGCTAAATACGCTTTACTCATATCAATCGAATCTTTTTCAACAATTGGAGCTGCTGCATCATAAAAATAAAAGTACTCTTCGCCTAATAAATCTTGGATTTGTTGTGATAAATCAGCAGCAGTAAGAGGTCCAGTCGCAATGATAACGATACCATCTTTTGGAATTGTAGTCACTTCTTCATTCTTCACATCAATTAATGGATGTTCTTGTAGTCGCTTCGTCACTTCTGCTGAAAAGCCTTCACGATCGACCGCTAACGCGCCTCCAGCGGGCACTGCATGTTGCACAGCACTGCTAATGATAACAGAGTCCAACATTTGCATTTCTTCTTTCAAAACACCTACTGCGTTAGCTAAACCTGTCGCTCTCAAACTGTTTGTGCACACTAGCTCTGCGAATTGTGCTGTATGGTGAGCTGGTGTTTGCTTTACAGGACGCATTTCATAGAGCGTCACCTTTACCCCTTGTTTTGCTATTTGCCAAGCAGCTTCACTGCCGGCTAGCCCTGCACCAATTACTGTTACAGATTGCATCGTCAATGATTTCCCTCCACATATAGTAAACATTATCAAGCTACTTTCATTATATCTTATTTCTCATGTAATTAATAAGTTGCTTGGATAGCTAACACCCTCCTTATGCAGGAGGGTGTTAGCTTACACTAGTGCTAAAGCTTTCTTAGTCGTCCGTTTCATGTTCTCCTTCTTCAGGCATCTCTTCGGTATAACTACACGAAGTACACAATAAACGAACACCACTTTTATTTCGTTTTTCCACTAATCTCGTATCACATTGCGGACATGGTTTTGCTGTCGGCTTATCCCAAGATACATAATCACATTCAGGATAATGATCGCAGCCATAAAATATTCTACCTTTTTTACTTCTACGTTCGACTACTTTTCCCGACTCGCACTTTGGACAAGTTACTCCGATATCTTTTATAATCGGTTTTGTATTGCGACAGTCTGGAAAGCCCGAACAAGCAAGAAACTTACCGAATCTACCTAGTTTATAAACGAGATGTTTTCCACACTTGTCACACAGCTCGTCGGAGATTTCGTCTTCTAGTTCTATTTCTTTCATTTCTTCTTCGGCTACTTCTAATCGCTTTTCAAACGTTTCGTAAAATTCACCTAGTACTTTCACCCAATCGCGTGAACCGTCTTCTACAAAGTCTAAATTACCTTCTAATGATGCTGTAAATTCTACATCCAATATTTCAGGAAAAAACTCTTCCATTAATTGATTGATTAGTTCACCGAGTTCGGAAGGAATAAATTTTTTGTCCTCAATAACGACATAACCACGTTTTTGGATAACCTCTAGCGTGGGGGCATATGTACTTGGACGACCAATACCTTGCTCCTCTAATTCTCGTACAAGTCTTGCTTCTGTATAACGTGGTGGTGGTTGCGTAAAATGTTGCTTTGGTTCGATCGAGTCTGTTGTTGTAGCATCACCCTTAGTAAGTGGTGGCAAAAACTTATGCTCTTCCACAGTATCGTCATCATTACCTTCCACGTATACTTTCATAAATCCAGCAAACTTTATTTTCGAGCCATTAGCACGGAATATTGCTTCTCCTGCTTGCAAGTCTACAGTCAAAGTATCTAGTATTGCAGAAGCCATTTGACTCGCAATATATCTTTCCCATATTAGTTTATATAATCGAAATTGATCTCTTGACATAAAAGATTTAAGCTCTTCTGGTGTCCGGAGCGAAGATGTAGGACGAATCGCTTCGTGAGCATCTTGCGCATTACTATTTTTCCTTACATAAATTCGCGGTTGTTCTGGGTTGAATTCCGCACCATACTTGTCCGTAATAAATTGTTTCGTTTCTTCTTGTGCAACAGGCGATATACGAGTCGAGTCTGTTCTCATATACGTAATTAAACCAACGGTTCCTTCTTTGCCAAGTTCTACACCTTCGTACAGTTGTTGAGCAACGGACATCGTTTTCGCTGCTCTAAATCCAAGCTTACGAGCTGCTTCTTGTTGTAAAGAACTAGTAATAAAAGGTGGTGCTGGATTACGTAATCGCTCTCTCTCTTTCACTTCTATAACTGAAAAAGCATCTTTTCCCATCGATGCCAGCACTTGCTTGACTGTCTCCTCATTCTTTAGCTCCAACTTATTTTTGACTAAGGAATGAAATTTCGCTTCAAAAGGTACACCTGAAAAATTCAACTTAGCTGTAATCGACCAATACTCTTCTGGTATAAAAGCATCAATTTCGTTTTCACGATCGATAATAAGTTTGACAGCTACTGATTGTACCCTTCCTGCGGACAGCCCCTTTTTTACTTTTTTCCATAATAAAGGGCTAATTTTATAACCTACTAAACGATCTAAAATTCTTCTCGCTTGTTGTGCATTCACCAAATCCATATTAATTGCTCGCGGCGTTTTGAAAGCATCTTTAACCGCTTGTTTCGTAATTTCATTAAATACTACACGACAAGTAGCTGTTTCATCTAAGTCCAAATAATGCGCCAAATGCCAAGCAATTGCTTCCCCTTCGCGATCCGGGTCAGCCGCTAAGTAGACATGTTTTACTTTTTTACGTGCATCTTTCAGTTCCTTCAAGATGCTACCTTTGCCACGTATCGTAATATATTTCGGCTCAAAATCATTTTCGATTTCTACACCAAACTGACTCTTCGGCAAATCACGTACGTGTCCTAACGAAGCTTTGACAATATATTTGCTGCCTAAATATTTTCCGATTGTTTTAGCTTTGGCAGGTGATTCGACTATAACCAATGAATCTGCCATACGAGGTGCCTCCTCTCTCTATAAAAGACTAAACTAACATGTATATTGAATCAGGTTGTTGTATAATCTTCTGTTTTATACATAAATTTAGCAGAAGAATGTTCAAATGTCCAAAAGGAATTGCTAAATGGGACATCATTTCATCAAATGTCAACGGTTTTTCTGCTAATAATTGCAAAATTTCGACTTCTTGATTGGTTAAAACTGCTTGCGTTGAAGTAATTGTTTCGGGATTATCATTGTTAACTGTACGCCCCATACCTTCAACATTGCAAGATTGTTTTTGTACAAATTGCTCTACTCTGTCTCTTAACCAAGGAATTTCCTTATAAATTTGATCAATTTCAGTTATTAATCGTGCTGCCCCTTGTTTAATTAATTCGTTTGTTCCTACACTTTTTGCTGATACAATAGGTCCCGGCACCGCAAATACTTCTCGGTTCATTTCTAGAGCATGCTTTGCAGTAATTAATGAACCGCCGCTATCGCCGCTTTCTATTATTATTGTAGCTTGGGTAAGCCCAGCAATAATCCGGTTACGTTGATGAAATTGTCCGCGATGTAAATGTTCACCAATAGGTGTCTCTGTTACAATTAACCCGCTATGAACTATCGCCCGATAGAGCGAATGATGCTCAGGAGGATAACACTTATTAATGGGAGTAGGAAGTACAGCAATCGTAGCACCAGCTTCGCTCAGAGCCGCTTTGTGCGCTTCAGCGTCTACACCTCTAGCAAGTCCGCTAACGACCGTTAAACCTTCGCTTGAGAGCTTCTGAGAGAAATTACGTGCAATATGGCGACCATACATTGTCGGCACGCGTGTGCCAACGATAGCGACTGCAGGGCGCTGTAACAATTCCACCCGACCTTTAATATATAGCATCCATGGCGGTTGTGCAATTTGAAGTAAACTTGTAGGATAAAGTGGATCAAAAGGTGTCAGGATGGAAACACCTTCATTTAGCAAGTCATCACTTAAATGAATAGTTTCTCGCCAATCTTTTTTTCTAAACGCTGTTACTATAACGCTTATTTGATCTGAACGCAATCCAGCAAATATTAAATCTTGTTCCGACCATTGATTTTTGGCCCAAAGTTGGTGTCGCAAAACTTTATTAATCGCATGCCAACCAATACCTTTCAAACTATGTAGTGAAATAACGAGCTGCTTTTGTAGTTGTATAAGTTCACTCGAAAAGTTATTGCTGTCACTTTCATATGAGTACGCTTGAACCACGGATATCCTCTCCATCTGCACACGAGCATACTTAGTCTATTGTGCGTTACAATAGCTACGAATGCAAGCGCACTATAATTGTTATTTGAAAAACAAAAAAAACCTGCTCTACATATAGAGCAGGTTGCTTACCTGAAACATTCACTATTAGTGCGTCGTACACTTTTCCAACAAACCTTTTTCTTCCAGTACGCGAACTAGTGTTGAACCCATTTCGGATGGAGTAGGAGCTACTTGAATACCACATGCTTCAAGTGTTGCAATTTTTTCTGCTGCTGTACCTTTTCCACCAGAAATAATCGCACCAGCATGTCCCATTCGTTTCCCTGGAGGTGCTGTTGCTCCCCCAATGAATCCTACTACAGGCTTAGTCATATTAGCTTTTATCCATTCTGCTGCTTCTTCTTCTGCTGTACCACCAATTTCACCAATCATAATAACAGCATAAGTATCAGGATCATCATTAAAACGGCTTAATATATCAATGAATTCAGATCCTTTGACAGGATCTCCACCAATACCTACCGCTGATGATTGTCCAATTCCACGTGTTGTCAATTGATGAACCGCTTCATAAGTTAGCGTACCTGAACGAGAAACTACACCAACGTGACCAATACTATGAATGTATCCTGGCATAATACCAATTTTACATTCGCCTGGTGTAATAACGCCAGGGCAGTTAGGTCCGATAAGTACCGTTTTACTTCCATCCATATAACGCTTCACTTTCACCATATCAAGAACAGGAATACCTTCCGTTATACAAATAACGAGTTCTAATTTCGCATCTACTGCTTCCATTATTGCATCTGCAGCAAACGCAGGAGGAACATAAATAACTGAAGCTGTAGCACCTGTAGCAGTAACCGCTTGTTGTACCGTATTAAAAACTGGTAAGGAAACAACAGATCCATTTTCAAGCGTAATATCTACATTAGTACCACCTTTTCCCGGAGTAACGCCGCCTACCATTTGAGTGCCGTAATCAAGAGCACCTTTGGCATGAAATAATCCGGTAGCACCAGTAATTCCTTGCGTGATAACTTTTGTATCTTTGTTAACCAAAATACTCAACTAACTCACATCCCCTGATAAATTTCATATGCGCTTACAAACGCAGAAAGAGCATTACTTTACGAGATTAACGATTTTTTGAGCACCGTCCGCCATGGAATCTGCAGCTACAATATTCAATCCCGAATCATTCAGTATTTGTTTGCCCAAATCGACATTTGTACCTTCCAAACGTACGACAAGCGGTTTACTCAAACTAATTTGCTTCGCCGCTTCTACAACACCGTTGGCAATGACATCACAGCGCATAATACCACCGAATATGTTAACAAAAATACCTTTTACATTTTCATCGGACAAAATGATTTTAAATGCTTCGGTAACTTTTTCTGTTGTAGCTCCGCCGCCAACATCAAGGAAGTTTGCTGGGTCTCCACCATAGTACTTAATAATATCCATCGTAGCCATTGCAAGACCTGCACCATTAACCATACATCCGATATTGCCGTCTAGAGCGATATAGCTTAGATCATATTTAGAAGCTTCAATTTCTCTTGGATCTTCTTCCTCTAGATCTCTCAGCTCCATAATATCTTTATGTCTATACAACGCATTAGAATCAAAATTAATTTTGGCATCAAGCGCCATCACTTCACCATCACCCGTTACAACTAATGGATTGATTTCAGCGATAGAGCAATCTTTTTCGACAAATGCTTGGTACAAAGCTAACATAAACTTAACTGTTTTGTTAACAAGATTGTTAGGAATATTAATTGAATAAGCTAGTTTGCGAGCTTGGAACGCTTGCATACCTACTGCCGGATCGATAACTTCTTTAAAAATTTTCTCCGGTGTAGCTTCTGCTACTTCTTCGATTTCGGTACCGCCTTCTTCAGAAGCCATCATCGTCACACGACCACTATCACGGTCAAGTACAACTCCGATATAATACTCTTTTTTAATATCGCAACCCTCTTCGATAAGAAGGCGCTTAACTTCTTTTCCTTCAGGACCTGTTTGATGCGTAACTAAAACTTTACCTAAAATTTCTGTTGCATACGCACGAACTTCATCCAAATTCTTTGCTACTTTCACTCCGCCAGCTTTCCCGCGGCCTCCAGCGTGAATTTGTGCTTTTACTACTACTACAGATGTTCCGAGCTCCTTGGCTGCTTCCACAGCTTCGTCAACAGTAAAGGCAACTTTTCCTTCTGGCACAACTACACCATACTGTTTTAAAACCGCTTTGCCTTGATACTCATGGATGTTCATCGTTGAAATCCTCCATTTCACAGACTAAAATCAGTCATATGTACACATACTTGTCCATTGTAACACTTTTTTGCTCCATGTACCTTACTTTCGACTGGAAAGAATACAGCCTTTTTGATATGGATATCATCTCAATTTAAGATTGAATAGAGCGTGTTTAAATGCTTTCATGTTATTATACCGTTTAGCATCACCTTTGGGCAAATTATTGTAAAAAGGGGCAGCAAAAATATTTTACTCACGCCCTTGACGAGCCAATGTAAAGAATAGTACCATATAATCAATTTAATTAAATAGTTACCGTGAGGAAGCACCTTCCGATATTTGAACAATCAGACGGAGGTGTTTTTTTGTATTCCCTGACCCATAGCGCAACCATTGTTGGAATTGATGGCAAGAAAATCGCTGTAGAAGTTGATATCGCCAACGGTTTACCGCAATTGACTATTGTAGGGCTTCCAGACCCAGCGATACGAGAAGCGGTTGAACGAGTAAGAGCTGCTATTAAAAATAGTGGTTTTCAGTTTCCATTAGGTCGGATTACTGTAAATTTGGCTCCTGCTAATTTACGTAAGGAAGGTACTTCCTTTGATTTAGCTATTGCGATTGGTATTTTGACAGCTAGTGGTCAATTGCGAAATGATTTGTTTGCAGACGCTTTAGTTATTGGCGAGCTTTCCTTAGATGGGACAGTTCAACCATTAGCAGGTGTGTTGGCAATGATTGAAGAAGCTCGAAAAGAACAGTTTCGATATATCATTCTTCCTAAAGACAATATCCAAGAAGCGATTTGTCTATCTGGTTTACATTACATAGGATTAAAGCAATTAAAACAACTAACAAACGTTAACGATTTGTTACATAGTACGACTCATACAGCTCTTGCTATCGTAAATTCTGAATCGGAAACAAACAAATGGATGAATCAAATGACACAGCAGCTCGATTATAGTGATGTAATCGGACAACAAGTCGCCTTAAGAGCTATGTTAATAGCAGCGAGCGGAAAGCATAATGTGCTGTTATCAGGGGCTCCCGGAACAGGAAAAACAATGATGGTACGCAGACTACCTTCTATTTTGCCACCACTTGATGAAGATGAAGCGCTAGCTGTCACAAAAATATATAGCATTTCGGGGAAACTGCCATCCCATTTGAATGGATTATTAGCAATGCCGCCTTTTCGCGCTCCACACCATACTATTTCTTCCGCTGGCTTGATCGGTGGTGGTATTATTCCAAAACCAGGCGAAATAACACTGGCCCATCATGGCATACTGTTTTTGGATGAGCTGTTGGAATTTCCACGACAGTTACTTGAGATGCTACGTCAACCGTTAGAAGATCGCTTTGTTAATATTTCTCGAACTAGAGCGGCAGTTACATTTCCAGCTAGTTTTATGCTGTTGGCGTCTTATAACCCATGCCCGTGTGGATTTTTTAATCAGTCTCTTTATCATGATCAGCGTTGTACCTGTTCCTCTATCCAAATTAGTCGCTATCTTTCCAAACTATCTGGACCACTACGAGATCGTTTTGATATGCAGTTACATATCGCTAAACCGATCCATCTACAAATGAACAATATGATACCTACACCAGATGTTCAGCTACTTGCACAAAATAATTTTCAATCATCTCCCTTACACTCTTCCGCAGCCATGCGTCTAGTCGTCATGCAGGCAAGGCAATATTCGCTTCAACGGAATAAACAGTTCGCTATTAAATATAATAGTGAATTGAATGGAGCAGCTCTTCGTCGAGCAGCATCACTAGAGCCCAATGCAAAAACATTATTATTACATGTGTTTGATCATTTTCAGTTAAGTATGCGCAGCTATGATCGTATAATTAAAGTAGCTCGTACCATCGCCGACATGGAACAAAATGAATCTATCACGGAACAACACATTGCTGAAGCTTTACAATACAGACAAATGGAACTTTAAAAAAACAAAAGCTGCTTCCATCGTCTACATAGACGCATTAGAAAGCAGCTTCGATATGCTGAAATTTCATTAACTGATAATTACTATTCATTGTAATAGCAATGACATCAAAACGAATATTTTTCTGTGATAATCCTTTTACAGCCACATAATATTGCGCTAACGACTGTAGTCGTTTTTGTTTGCGATAATCAACCGATTCCAACGCTGTACCGAACGAAGTTTCCCGTCTCCTCGTTCTAACCTCAACAATAATGATTTGATCAGCAAATGTAGCTACAATATCAATTTCACCACGTTTACAGCGCCAATTCTCGTCTAAAATAGAGTAACCTTGCTCAATTAATCGCTGCTTTGCCATTTGTTCCCCTAACGAGCCAACTTTTTTTCTATCATCGCTCATTATGCTCCCTCACAGTCGAAACTGCTCATACTCCGCTTGTAGCCAATCTTTCGCTTCTTGATCCGCTCGATAAACAAAAGATAATATTTCAGCGACAATTGTAAATAACTCGGGAGGAATTTCTTGTTCTACATCCAGTTTAGACAACACTTCAATTAGAGATGCATCTTGTTGAATTGGAATTTTATGCTCATTAGCCAACTCAATAATACGATCTGCCAATACCCCCTGACCTTTTGCTGCTATAGTAGGAGCTTTTTCTTGTGTCGGATCATATTTTAAAGCTACTGCTTTTCGTTTTTGATAAGTCGATACTGCTGCAAGTTGTTGCCCTTGCAATCGTTGCTTCACTTGATCTGTTGAATCAATATTCATACCTTTAAATCAACTCCTTTATAACGGGTAGGGGAAAATGATTGGATAGATGAATTATTTTTTTCGAACTCTTCCTTTTTCTCCACACTTTTGTCTGGTAAAGGTGCCATCATCAAACCCGATAATTGATAGCCTAATGTAGCCAAGTGGTCCGAGAGAACGGTCCGGTTCGTTGATTGAATAAACGTTGCCATAATTGGATGATTATTAGCCACTTTTACACTAACTAACCGATTAGCAACATTAACATCAACCATCGTTTCTCCTAAAGCATTCATTGTAAGATGAAATACTAAGCGACAATTTTCGGCATCTAATTGACCTGATTTGTTCCGCCTCGTTTGAACGTGAATCGTAGCGCTTTTCCCTCCAGCTTCATCCTGTAATGGAATCATCATCGTAACATGAGAAAACAACGTTTGGTTCCGTTCCGCTGATAATAAAAGCTGCTGCCCAGTCACTTGTAATAGCAATTGATTAGCTAATTCTTTGACAGCGGGTGGAGTATCGGAAGCTGCAAGCAATTGTAACAATAAACTTTTTAGCGTTTCAGGAGGAGATATATCTTCTCTATTTACGATAGGTGATGCTGCTGGTTCGAACGTTGTATTAGAATGTACTATCGTCTCGGCTACTTTTGACCCCGCAGGCAAGACCACTTCCGAATGATTCGCTTTCGGCGCTTCCATTTTTTCTGTACCTACCATCTGTATGTCACTTCTTAGCGGTAAAGATTCAGGTTGCAGCTTGGCCTGAGAAGATGTGGTAGTCTGCACATGCTGTTCCGTCTGTTGCACAACTTTTGCCGCATTCGCAGTAGTTGTAGTATGATCTACACTGCCTTGCGACACCGCTACATTATTCACACGATCATTTCCTAAAAGTTGCCCCGTTGGCTGCTCTTGATCAGCTACAGATGGTGACGAATGAACGGCTACACTTTTTGCCAAAGATCGTTCATAGTCTAGTCCCCATTGCTTCATCAGCTGCGCTAGTGGATGTTTATCTTCCGCAGAAGTAGCGGAAGGTGTAGATTTAAGATCGCTCATGATCGGTTGTGGCGAATTAGAAGCTGTTGTGGCGTTATCTGATTGGATACGATATCGATCCATAGTATCTATAGTAGGTGGTAATGTTTCCATAAGTGCAATTAATTTTTGGGCAATCGGTAAATAGGATGAACTACTCGTTTGAAATAGGTTATTGCCCATAACAGATTGTTCAGAACGTAATAATTGACTAAACTGTTGTAGCAGTTCATGTGGAGCTTTATCAAACAATACTTGCTGTATCGCCGCTATTGAAGTACTCGTTGGTGGCATGCCTCGCTTTAACAATAAAGTAGCCGCTTGTAGCCACTGTTTATTATTGGCTCCCTGGGGTAACAATGCCATCGCTTGTTCAAAGAATTGAATCGTTGCACGTTGTACGGATAATCCATTTAGTCGTAAATCTTTGGCTATAACAAGTGCCCATTGCTCATCTGGCAAACCAAGTTGCTGTACCATCTCTCTTAAAGATGTTTCCATCAATCCAAGCGCTAATGCATCTACTTGCTTAAAAACAATGACATTGCCACTAGATTGCGGCTCGACATGCAATAGTGCTGATTGACCTACTTGCATCATCGTTTCCAGTTTGGCTCGCACATGCACACCTTGAATTTGGATAATAGCTTCTGAATCGCTCAGCACCTCGGTTACTACTCCACGAACGACCTGACCAACTTTCAATTCTAAAGTGCGAGAATCCCCTACCGTTCGTTCTCCTAATAAACTTCTCATTAATTGTCCGATGTTCATACGCTCGTTCCTTTCTCTCTGTCACTTATAACATATATCGGTATATAGCTTTTATTTCATAATATAAAATAATACAACAAAAAAACTGCTCTATACTGAACCCATTCAGCTCAATAAAGCAGTGTTTATGTATAATAATCTACAAACTATAGTATTTTTGTAAGAAAAGTTTGACGATGTTCGGCTGTAGCACCGAGTTCACGCAATTTTTGTTGATGCATTTTAGTAGCATAACCTTTGTGGGTAGCAATACCATATCCCGGATAGTTCGTCTCCCACTCTGTTTTACATAGCTGATCTCTAGTTACTTTAGCAATAATAGATGCAGCAGCAATCGATTGGCTAAGCGCGTCGCCTTTAATAAGGCTGAGTGAAGGGATAGGCAGTATTAATTGCTCTGCATCGATTAAAACATAATCAGGGGTAGTGGATAATTCAGCAATCGCTTGCTGCATAGCCAGTTTGGATGCTTGTTTAATATTAACCGTATCTACGATTTGAGCATTTTTTCGAGAAACAGACCACGCGATGCAATCTGCTGTTATTTGTTCATACAATTGTTCTCGTTTCCGTTCACTCAATTTTTTTGAATCATTGATATCTTCTAATATATATCCTGCTGGCAATATTACTGCTGCAGCTACTACATCACCGAATAAACAACCTCGCCCTACTTCATCTACTCCTGCAATCATCGAAAATCCTTGTTCATACAGCTCTTTTTCGTATTGTAACAACATCATTTGCTCCTCCTACTACAAGCTATACTTAGTAGATGATGCAATTTTTAATTCAAGTCATCTTTTGTCGTAATAATTACATTCTCATCTGGTAATTCCAATGTAATATTGCCTAACTTTCCGGCACGAAAATCTCGTAATATAACGGATGACGTTTTATCAAAATCAATTTGCCCACCACTAATGACACATCCACGGACACGTCCGATTTGCTCCATTATTTTCACAATTTCTTCGGGATCTTCCACATTATCTGGTGGCGATTTTAATTGATAGCGATCTGCTAGTGTTGACCAATACTTTTTGATCATATCTTTTACCGCATAAAAGGCAATATCATCAATATGCAGCACTTCTTCTTTTATAGCTCCAGTAACTGCTAATCGATAACCAACCGTTTGATCTTCAAACTTAGGCCACAATATGCCTGGAGTATCCAATAATTCGAGTTCTCCACCAGTAACTTTAATCCACTGCTGTCCTTTTGTCACTCCTGGACGATCTCCAGTAAGTGCAATTTTACGACCAGCAAGTTTATTAATTAGCGTCGATTTGCCCACATTAGGAATGCCAACAATCAATGCCCGCATCGCCCGAGGATTTATGCCACGTGATATTTGTCTTTCGAACCAATCACGAAGGATTATTTTCGATTGAATAGCAATTTGATTGACATTATGCCCCGAATTGGAATCGACCGCTATACAAGTATGACCTTGATTAGCAAAATAATTTATCCACGCTTTAGTTGCTTGAGCATCGGCTAAGTCACTTTTATTTAAAACGATTAGACGTGGTTTATGCAATAAAATTTCATCAACTAGTGGGTTGCGACTTGATAATGGAATTCGCGCATCCAATAATTCAATAGCGATATCAATTAGTTTCAATTTTGCTTCAATTTGTCGTCGCGCCTTAGTCATATGACCAGGAAACCATTGAATATCCAACAAACTCACCTCATCATTTGTCCCTTACCAGGTTAGTACTTTTTAATCCATTCCAATTGCTTCAGTGGCCAATAAATAATATCTGCTCGACCGACAATTTCCGATTGCTTAATAAAACCCAGATTACGACTATCTTTACTATTCCCGCGATTATCGCCAAGTGCAAATACATATCCTTCTGGTACAACAACTGCTTGGTTTTTAGGGTTTGGATAATTGTACATGATACCCATACCATTGTAGATTTCGCCTATTTCATTACTTGCAGCAACTGCTTCTTGTATGTATGGTTCCTCTATCAACTCTCCGTTAATCATTAACTGATCGCCTTCAAGTTGCACTGTTTCACCAGGAACTGCGATTACTCGTTTAATAAACTTACGATTTTCTTCTGGCACATTAAATACAACAACATCCCCAAAATCTGGTTCACTAAACTGATAGACTAATTTATTTACAATCAATCTTTCATCTGTAGCAAAATTAGGTTGCATCGAATCTCCATTAACGATAAAAGAAACAAACAAAAATTGGCGAACGAGAAATACTACAAGAACAGCTATTAGTAGCGCCTTTGCCCATTCCCAAAATTCACTTTTTTTACCTTTTGATTTCTTTTCACTATTGTCAACAAAATCATTGCTTTGTTTCTCACTATTTTGACGCCCACCGTATGTCGTTATTCTACTTGGTGTTGCATGTGCGTTAGACATTGATGAACGAATTTCGGACACATCTGGACCATTCGTTCGCTGTTCTTCCTGATTGTCACTTGCCGGATGGGATGATTGGAATTGATCATTTTCTCGTTTGCTCACATTCATCAACTTCTCCTTTACAACAATAGTATAGATAACAATATAAAAACGAAAAGGAGCTTGATCGTGCAAGCCCCTCTTGTCTTATTAACGAATCTCTTTAATTCTAGCAGCTTTACCGCGTAGACTGCGAAGATAATAAAGCTTCGCACGACGTACTTTACCACGGCGAGCCACATCGATTTTATCGATTTTAGGCGAATGTAGAGGGAAAGTTCTTTCCACACCTACTCCGTAAGAAATTTTACGTACAGTAAATGTTTCGCTGATGCCGCCACCACGACGTTTAATAACTACACCTTCGAACAACTGAATACGCTCACGTGTACCCTCGACAACTTTAACATGTACTTTCAAAGTATCTCCAGGACGAAAGCTTGGCAAATCTTTACGCAACTGCTCTTCTGTAATTGCTTGTACAATATTCATTTAGTTCACTCCTTCCACCATAGACGTTCTTATAAGCTCCACAACTACTTCTTAGTTGCTTCTTGGCGTATAGCGGACCGTCCGACTTAAAGAACAACACTGAAAATATTACCACAATTCAAAGCAATATTCAATAGTAACCATAGATAATCAGCATATTATTATAAATATAGTAGTAATACAAACCATATTTACATAATAGCACTACTATTGTTTTTTACTATCTAACCATTTTCGCTCTTTTTCTGTCAATTCAGCTGATTCCAACAATTCTGGTCGTCTTTCTAATGTCCGTAATAATGATTGTTCACGCCGCCATGCATCGACTTTACTGTGGTCACCTGAAACTAATATATCTGGAACTGTCCAGTTGCGAAATGTTAACGGTCTAGTGTAATGAGGATGCTCCAGCAAACCATCGCTAAACGAATCGTTATCAGCAGAAGTAGCATTACCAAGCGTTCCTGGGAGCAACCGAACGACACTATCAATGACTGACATTGCCGGTATTTCACCGCCTGTTAATATATAATCACCAATGGAAATTTCATCGGTAACCAAATGTTGTCTAATTCGCTCATCATAACCTTCATAATGCCCACAAATAAAAATCAAATGTTCTTCTTGCGATAATTCCACTGCTTTTTTTTGAGAATATTGTTCGCCTTGTGGACACATTAATATAACGCGTGGTGCGGTTGAACGCCGCTCTATCGCCTCTACAGCTGCGAAGACGGGCTCGGCTTTTAAAACCATGCCACCACCACCGCCATAGGCATAGTCGTCCACCGTGTTATGTTTATTGTTAGCGTAATCTCGAAAATTGATTGTATTCAGTGAGACAATTTCTTTTTCTCTAGCTTTACCAATAATGCTACTAGAGAACATCCCCTCAAACATTTCAGGAAAGAGCGTAAGCACATCAATTTTCACTTTACACCAATCCTTCCATCAACTTCACAACTACTTCTTTTTTAGCAATATTTACATCAATCACTACTTCGTCAATGACAGGTAATAAAATATCTTCTCTACTCATCGTCGAGTTACTAATTACCCACACATCATTAGCACCTGGAGTTAATATTTCACTAATTACACCTAATGTTTCACCAGATTCAAGCAGTACGGTACATCCGATAATTTGATGAAAATAATATTCTCCATCGTCTAATTCACCTTGATCTGCTCCAGAAATTTTCAACTGCCATCCCTTATATTTTTCAACATCATTGATATTGTCAAAACCAGCAAAGTGGACGACATACATTCCTTTTTGTTCTCGAGCATGAGTAATAGTTACTACTATTTGTTCTGTTTCTGCATCATTCATTAACGTTAACTTACTTCCGGGCGCAAATCGTAGATCCGCAAAATCTGTCTGCGAAAGAATCTTTACATCTCCACGAATACCATGTGTGTTTACCAGTTTTCCTACCGTATACCAAGTTTCACTCATCGTATCATTCCTTACCTTATCTATGTAATACATCTATTATACCACGCCAATAAGGCCGGGATACATATCCCAGCCTTTGAAAGGCGCGTGCGATTAAGATTTAATATCAACGATTACACGCTTGTTTGATTTTACAGATGCTGATGTAACTACTGTACGAATAGCCTTGGCAATGCGCCCTTGCTTGCCTATCACCTTACCGACATCGTCAGGGTGCACAGACAGCTCGTAAACAACGCTACGTTCTTCATCCTTAACCTCTACTCGCACGGCCTCAGGATGATCCACCAAAGCCTTCGCTATAATCAGAATTAATTCTTTCATATGCAAAGCCTCCGCTCTTCAACAGCTTATTTCTGTTGCTTAAGCTCATGGAACTTTTTCATAACACCAACTTGCGAAAGCAAGCTACGAACTGTATCAGATGCTTGAGCACCATTTTGCAACCATTTCAACGCTTTTTCTTCATCAATTTTCAATTGAGTTGGTTGAGCAATCGGATTATAAGTACCAATTTCCTCAATAAAACGACCATCACGCGGTGAACGTGAATCAGAAACAACTACACGGTAAAAAGGTGCTTTATGAGCGCCAATGCGTTTTAGACGAATACGAACTGCCATTAATCTTTCACCTCCTTCAGTTACTTCTAACTAGTAATAAACATAAATGATATATGCAACAAATGAATGTGTCTAAAAAGGAAATTTCATGTTTTTACCTAACATGCCTTTTAACCCTTTTTTACCACCTTTTCCTTTTGGACCTTTACCCATCATCCCGGAAAATTGCTTCATTACTTTACGCATTTCATCGAATTGACGAATAAGGCGGTTTACTTCAACAATCGTCGTTCCACTACCAGCCGCAATCCGTTTTCTTCTACTAGGTGTTAAAATATCTGGGTTTTGTTTTTCATCTGAAGTCATCGACTTAACAATTGCTTCCACACGTCCCAGTTGTTTTTCATCCACTTTAACATCTTTCATATTAGACTTCATTTTTCCCATTCCAGGGAGCATGTCCATCAATTGATCCAATGGGCCAAGCTTACGCACTTGTTCCATTTGCTCTAGAAAGTCATCAAAAGTAAATTGAGCAGTTCTAATACGTTGTTCCATCTCGGCAGCTTTCTCTGTGTCAATCGAAGCTTGAGCTTTTTCAATTAACGAAAGCATATCGCCCATCCCTAAAATTCGAGAGGCCATCCGTTCCGGATGAAATGGTTCTAAAGCGTCAATTTTTTCACCCATTGCAGCAAACTTGATAGGTTGCCCCGTTACTGCTTTGACAGACAAAGCTGCACCACCACGTGTATCACCATCAAGCTTTGATAATACAACACCTGTTAATTCCAGCTGCTCGTGAAAGCTTTTTGCAACGTTTACCGCATCTTGACCAGTCATTGCATCAATAACGAGTAATACTTCATCCGGCTTAATTTGCTCATGGATTTGTTTCAACTCTTCCATCAGCTGTTCATCTATATGCAATCGCCCTGCTGTATCAATAATGATATAATCATTGCCATTATCTTTGGCATGCTGCACACTAGCACGAGCAATTTCGACTGGGGACGTTTGATCGCCCATCGAAAATACCGGAGCATTAATTTGTTCTCCTAGTACTTGTAACTGTTTGATAGCAGCTGGACGATAAATATCACAAGCAACAAGTAATGGCTTATGATTGCTCTTTTGCAAAAGCTTTGCCAGTTTTCCTGAAGTCGTTGTTTTACCAGCACCTTGTAAACCAGCCATCATAATAATCGTCGGTGGTTTATTGGACTTTGCTAACTTACTTTGGGTGCCACCCATTAATTCCGTCAGCTGTTTATTAACAATATCGATGACGACCATGCCCGGCGTAAAACTTTTCGACACTTCAATACCGATCGCCTGTTCTTTTACTTTGGCAATAAACTCTTTAACGACTTTAAAGTTAACGTCCGCTTCAAGCAAGGCTAATCGCACTTCACGCATCGCTTCTGCAACATCTTCTTCTGAAATTTTACCTTTACCTTTCAGCTTGCTAAAGACATTTTGTAATCGTGACGTCAAACTTTCAAATGCTGCCATGAACCGTCACCTCCTAAGTTAATTTTTTTGCTTTACTACCTCTTCTTCCACTTGCTTATATCGATGAACGAGCTGCTGTAACTGCGTATATAACAAATGATCATGATCTGTTTGCAATGATGCAGCATTCTCATCCGAATGTTGTTTCATTATACGCTCTAATTCCAACAGCAAATCAACTTGTTGTTCATGTTTTGCAAGTAAACCAAGCTTTTGCTCATAATTGTTCAAAGCTTGTTCCGTTCGTTTTATATTATCGTACACCGCTTGGCGACTAATTTGTAATTCAGTAGCGATTTCTCCTAAAGAAAAATCATCATGGTAATAATATGACAACATCAAACGCTGTTTGTCCGTCAATAGAGATGCATAGAAATCATACAGTAAATTGATACGTGTCGTTTTGGACAAGAGATTCGCTTTCTCAGCAAACATAAACTCGCCCCTTTCTTGCACTTCTACATCCGACAAGTAAATTACCTTGTCGGCAATTCAACATTTATTATCATACTAAATAGACTGTTAGCTGTCAAGTCATTTTACTTGTCAACAAAACAAATTTTTTTAATCCAGACGACCAGCAGTTTCACCTACTTGCTCCGCATCTTCTTCGGCAATTAATCCAGCAAATAGAGCATGGACAAACTGTTCCGAATCAAATTGCTGTAGATCCTCCATTTTTTCTCCCAATCCGACTAGTTTGACTGGCAAGTCCAACTCATTGCGGATAGCAATAACGATACCGCCTTTGGCAGTACCATCTAGTTTCGTTAAAACTAGACCCGTTACCCCACTTTTTTCACCAAACAATTTCGCTTGGCTAAGTGCGTTTTGCCCAGTAGTAGCATCAAGTACCATTAATACTTCATGTGGTGCATCTGGCATTTCTCGGCGAATCACTCGAAAAATTTTGTTAAGCTCATCCATCAAGTTGGATTTGTTTTGCAATCTGCCCGCTGTATCACACAAAAGCACATCAACGCCACGTTGTTTTGCTGCTTGAACCGCATCAAACATTACAGCTGCTGGATCCGATCCTGCTTGTTGCTTCACAACTTCTACTCCGACGCGAGATCCCCATACTTCTAATTGTTCAATCGCACCTGCACGGAACGTATCACCTGCTGCTAGCAGTACCGATTTTCCTTCACTTTTAAACTTATGTGCAAGCTTCCCAATAGTTGTCGTTTTCCCTACGCCATTGACTCCGACGAACAAAATGACAGTAGTACCGCTGCTAGCCATTTTTAACTCAGCCTCGTTATCACCTTTGAGAAGTGCTACTAATTTTTCAGACAAAATAGGCTGCAAATCAGCGGCATCTTCGATTTTCCGTTTTTTCACTTCAGCTCGCAAATCATCAATTAATTCCATCACCGTCATCACACCAACGTCTGCACCAATTAATATTTCTTCAAGTTCTTCATAAAACTCTTCATCAATTTTTTTGCGACGTAATATCAACTCTTCTACTTTCTCTACAAAAGCTGTTCGAGTTTTAGCAAGCCCTTCTTTAAATACATTAGTTACAGCTTCCGTTTTAGATGCAATACTTTCCTTTAACTTTTTAAAAAAACTCATCACTACAGCTCCTCTTAAAGTAACTAATACACTGATTTTCTATTATATTTTCGTTGCCTTTATATCAACTTGATTATTTATGCCGTTTCCTCATCATGTCCTTCTTCTAATCGAACAGACACCAATTTAGAAACGCCGCCCTCTTCCATCGTTATACCGTAAAGTACATCTGCTTCTTCCATCGTTCCTTTGCGATGAGTTACAACAATAAACTGTGTTAGCTCAGAAAACTCCCTTAAATATTGTGCAAAACGAACGACATTGGCTTCATCTAACGCTGCTTCCACTTCATCCAACACGCAAAAAGGTACAGGCTTCACATGTAGTATAGCAAACAGTAATGCAATGGCAGTTAAAGCTCTTTCTCCACCTGAAAGCAGTTGTAGATTTTGTAATTTTTTCCCTGGAGGTTGTGCGACAATATCAATACCAGTATCCAAAACATTAGCTGGCTCAACCATAACCAAATCGGCACGACCACCACCGAACAACTTGGAAAAAACAACAATAAAATGACTGCGAATAGCTTCGAAGGTTGTCCGGAAACGCTTGGACATCTCTTCATCCATTTCACTAATCACTTGGTATAAAGTTGTTTTTGCTTCTATCAAGTCATCGCTCTGCTCGGTTAAAAACTGAAATCTTTCTTTTACACGTTCATACTCATCAATAGCTCCCAAATTCACTTCACCAAGTGCTGCAATTTGTCGCTTCAAGCTACGAACTTCATGTTCAATTGTGTCGATATGCTCTGGTAACATATAGCGCTCTTTCGCTAACTCAATACTCAACTCATATTCTTCGCTTAATTTTCGCAACAAATTGTCTAGTTCCACATCTAATCGATTGGATGAGATTTCAGTCTGTCGCAGTTTATCTTCCACAGCGCTTAACTGCTCTCGTTGCTCTTTCGTTTCACTTTCCCCTTGATCTAGGGCAGTTAACAATTTGATACGATCTGCTCGTATAAAATCCGTTCGCTCTGCACACTGCATCTTTTTCAAACGTAATTGATTGAGTTTTTCTTGTTGCGACACAGTCTCGTTGGCATGTTCCTCCAGTTCCGTCACTTGCTTCGTTAACTGTTCTTTCATAACTGCTAACTCATGCTTCGCAGTTCGAATTTCATTTTGCATACGTGCCGCTTGATCAATAAAGTTTAATCGTTCCTGATCAATTTTTGCTACAGCTATTTTCAGCTCTGTTAATTGCGATTGCAGCTGTTCCTTTTGCGCTTCACTAATTTTCCGCATTTGTTCAGCTTGTTGAATCTGCTCTTGTAAAGTTTGCTCTCGTTGTTCTAGCAATGCGAGCTGTTCTACTGCACGCTCGGAAGAGAGTTTTAGCTCCGTTAACTCTTGCTGTTGTACTTGTTGATCAGCTCCAGCAATTTCGAGAAACTCAGCTAGCTGTTGAAACTCATTGGCAATTTGCGCCAGCTCACTGCCAGCTTCTTTCTCTGCAAAGCGTGCTTGTTCCGCTTCTTCCCGCAGTTGATCAATCATTTGCTTTTGAATCGATTGTTCTTTTCTCAAATCTGCTCTTGAATGATTCAACTTTTCAATCGTAGTATGAGCAGCGGCAATTTGTTGTTCTAGTTGATCGATTTGTCGCTGTCGCCCTAACAAGCTGGCTCCTTTTTTGTGTAAACTACCACCTGTCATGGACCCACCAGCATTGACAATATCACCGCCAACAGTTACGACACGATAACGATATTTCAACTTAGCTGCTATCTGGTTAGCCGCTTCTAAGCTTTCTGCAATTAGTACGTTGCCTAATAAGTTAAAAACTATATCCTTATATTTAGCTTCACTTTGAATTAATTCTGCTGCAATACCGATAAAACCAGGCAATGCTTCCAGCTGTTGCCGATCCATATCAGATAAGCTTCTACTTTTTATGACGTCCATTGGCAAAAACGTAGCGCGCCCAAGTTGACGTTGCTTCAAAAATTGAATCGCTTGTCTACTAGACTGTTCACTATCCATGACGATATGTTGGAGCGCTCCGCCCAAAGCTGTCTCGATTGCTGTTTCCATTTTTTCTGGTACTTGAATTAACTCCGCTACAGCACCATGTACTCCAGTTAAACCACTATTACTACGACGAGCAGCTTTTAACACTTCCTTCACACCATGCATAAAGCCGTCTAATGCCTCTTGCATCTCCTGCATCGTATCTCGGCGAGATACGAAAGAATCTCTCTGTTGCTCCCACTTCCGCAATGTTTGTTCAGCCTGTTCACTATTATCATGAAGCAACTGCAACTTTTCATTAGCTGCAAATGTTTGCTCACGCAACTGTTCCATTTTTTGTAGCAAATGTGCAATATGCTCTTGTAGTTCCGTTTGTTTTTCTTGTAGTTTAGCTTGTTGCTCTAACCATTTTACTTCATCTTCTTTTAGTCTTTCTTGTCTTCTTTGCGACATTTCTTCTTGCTGATTAACATAGCGAATTTCGTTACGGTGAGCAGCTATTGTACTTAATACTTCTAATAACTCCGATTTAAGAACTTCTTGTTTTTCCATAGCAATAGATTCTGCCACACCAACCAAGCGTTCTTGTTCTTCCAATAATTGCTTTTGTAATTGTTCTAGTTCCAGCTCCAACTTCCAAGCTTTGCCACGCCATTCTGTTTCTTCTTTAGCAAGTGATACAATTTTTTCGTCTTGTAAGATAATATTTTGTTCGAGCTGCGTTTTATTGTGTTGCAAATTCCGCTGTCTTTCTTTTAAAACTTCACCGTAACCTTCCGTTCGTTCCACATCTTCACTTACTTGCAACATGAGCTCATGTAATTGATCTAATTCCAGCTCTATATTGCGCAGGTTTTGACGATCACTTTCTAACAAAGCATCGTGTTTACTAACAACAGTGGCCAATTGCAGCTTTTCATGTTCCAATGACTGCAGCTGTTCACTAGCTTTGGTCCAAGCAGTATGCACTTGTTCAATTTGATACACATACATCGAAATTTCTTTTGCTTTTAACTCTTCTCGCCACGTTTTAAATTTGGTAGCTTTTTCTGCTTGTTTAGCAAGCGGATCGATTTGGTCTTCCAATTCGTAAATAAGATCGTGAATCCGCAACAAATTTTGTTCCGTTTCATCGAGTTTTTTTTGCGCTTCTTTTTTACGCATTTTATATTTTACAATTCCTGACGCCTCTTCAAAAATACCTCGGCGATCTTCAGAACGAGTACTTAATATTTCTTCGATACGTCCTTGTCCAATAATAGAATATGCTTCTTTACCTATTCCCGTATCCATGAACAATTCCGTAATATCTTTCAACCGACATGGCTGTTTGTTGATTAAATATTCACTTTCACCACTACGATGTACCCGGCGTGTCACGGTTACTTCATTATATTCCAGCGGCAACGTATTATCTTCATTATTGAGCGTTAGCGATACTTCACTATAATTTACTGCCTTTCTGGCATCACTACCCGCAAATATAACGTCTTCCATTTTTCCGCCTCGTAAACTTTTTGCACTTTGTTCGCCAAGTACCCAACGTATACCATCGGAAATGTTGCTTTTACCTGAACCATTCGGTCCAACTACAGCAGTAATACCATTGACAAACTCCAACTCTGTTTTATCTGCAAAAGACTTAAATCCTGCCAATTCAATTCGTTTCAAATACATAGTATCGCTTTCACCTCAAGCTATATTGTATCATAACACCTAGAAAAGAACGATACTTGAAGCAGCTGCCAACATGCGAAAAAAAAGACGCTCAAACATAAGGTTTGGCGCCTTAACAAACTATAGTTATGTACAATTTTTATGAATCATTCGGCATTTTTTTCCACGCTTCGGCTGCTGCCTTTTGTTCTGCTTCTTTTTTGGTACGCCCAACGCCTGTACCATACTTCTCATCACCCAAATATACATCTGCCACAAATTCACGCTCATGAGCAGGACCACGTTCTTCTACTATTTTATAATCGACTACTCCGAGACCATGATGCTGAACCTTCTCTTGCAATTTCGATTTCGCATCTTTCGTTACTAATCCAAAGTCATCAGAATCAATTAATGGAAAAATGCGTTTTTCCAAAAATGAACGTGTATTTTCCATGCCACTATCCAAGTACAGTGCTCCAATGAGTGATTCGAACAAATCTGCTAATAAAGCTGGTCGCTGCCGACCACCGAGCTGCTCTTCCCCGCGTCCTAGCATAATATGATCACCAAGCCGTAATTTGTTGGCAAACATAGCTAATGCAGGTTCGCAGACTATAGCCGCTCTCATTCTTGTAAGCTCTCCCTCTGGACGTTTTGGATATGTTTTGTACAAATACTCCGAGACTAACAGCTGCAAAACAGCGTCACCCAAAAACTCGAGTCTCTCATTATGTTGCAAAACACCTTTCTGTTCATTCACGTAAGAAGTGTGTGTAAATGCTTGTTTTAACAGTTTAGGCTGGGTAAACTGTAGCTGCAGCATTTGCTGCAGCTGTTCCATACTAGGATGACTCATATTTCTTCATCACAATCGAAGCGTTATGCCCGCCAAACCCAAATGAGTTTGAAATTGCTGTACGAACTTGTGTATGACGTGGTTTGTTCGGTACATAATCAAGATCACATTCCGGATCTTGATTTTCCAAGTTGATCGTTGGAGGCAAAATATCCTGCTTTAATGATAAAGCTAAAATTACAGCCTCAACTCCACCAGCAGCCCCAAGTAAATGACCTGTCATCGATTTCGTTGAACTTACAGCTAATTTATAAGCATGTTCACCAAAAGCTATTTTAATTGCTTTTGTTTCTGATATATCACCAACCGGAGTTGATGTGCCATGTGCGTTGATGTAATCCACATCTTCCGCATTAATTTGCGCATCTTCTACTGCTTTTATCATACAGCGAGCAGCCCCATTTGGATCTGGCTCTGTCATATGATGCGCATCAGCGCTCATCCCATAACCAATGATTTCGGCATATATTTTAGCACCACGTGCTTGCGCATGTTCAAGTGATTCCAATATGATAACGCCTGCGCCTTCACCCATTACAAAACCGTCTCGGTCTATATCAAATGGACGACTCGCTTTTTGCGGCTCATCATTACGAACAGACATCGCTCTCATTGAACAAAATCCTGCCATACCAGTTGGACGAATGGTCGCTTCTGCTCCACCAGTAATCATCACATCGGCATCTCCACGTTGAATTAAACGAAAAGAATCACCGATAGAATGTGTACCCGATGCACATGCTGTTACAGATGTACTATTCGGACCTTTTGCTCCAGTCAACATCGATACTTGTCCTGATCCCATATTGGCAATCATCATCGGAATAAAAAATGGGCTTACTCGCTTCGGACCTCTTTCTAACAAAATACTATGCTGGTCTTCCCACGTTCCAAGTCCACCGATGCCTGATCCAACAATTACTCCTACTCGTTCCGCATCTACATTTTCACCAATTTTGAGATCTGCATCCGCTACCGCTTTTAAACTAGCTACCGATGCAAATTGAACATAGCGATCCATCCGGCGAGCTTCTTTCTTATCGAGCCCGTATTGTTCCGGATCAAAATTTTTGATTTCGGATGCAATTTTAGTAGTATAATCCGAGCAATCAAATGCATCTACATGTGATATACCGGATTTTCCTTGTAATATATTATCCCAAAACTGCTCCACGTCAGCTCCAAGTGAAGTAATAACTCCCATTCCCGTTACAACAACTCTATGATTCATTTTATTCACCTCTGTAATTGGCACAATCTATTCTTATTGATTCTCTATTTTAAAAGTAGTACGTAACCACTTGATTTAACCATTGAGTACAAGATGGAGAGAAGTCCCGTCTTGCAACGGGACTTGGCTTATTATAGGTTAGTTTTAACCAATTATGCTACATTGGCTTGTATGTAACTTACAACTTCACCTACAGTAGTTATTTTCTCTGCATCTTCGTCAGAAATATCCATATCAAACTCATCTTCTAGCTCCATTACAAGTTCAACGACATCAAGCGAATCCGCTCCCAGATCGTCTTTGAAAGAAGCTTCAAGAGTTACTTGATTCTCATCCACCCCAAGGCGGTCAATTACGATGCGTTTTACGCGTTCTACTACATCACTCATCCGATTCACCTCCTCCACCGTATTATACGAAAATTAATAAGAAAATGCTAATCTTACTTTAGGAAGTACATTATTGTGTTACATATACATTCCACCATCAACATGTACTGTTTGTCCAGTCATATATGACGCAGCGTCAGAAGCAAGAAATCTAACCGCATTCGCTATATCTTCTGGATTACCCAGCTTAGCCAATGGAATTTGCATCTGAAGCGATGATTTCATCTCATCAGATAATTGGTCTGTCATATCCGTTTGGATAAATCCTGGCGCGATACAATTTACCGTAATTCCTCTCGATGCTAATTCCTTCGCTGTCGCTTTCGTTAATCCAATAACTCCAGCTTTGGCTGCAACATAATTAGCTTGACCAGCATTACCTACTACAGCAACAACGGATGAAATATTGATAATACGTCCCGAACGTTGTTTCATCATCGGTCGAGTGACTGCTTTAATGCCATTAAAGACACCTTTTAAATTAATAGCAATCACTTCATCAAATTCGTCTTCTTTCATGCGCATAATGAGGTTATCTTTCGTTATACCAGCATTATTCACTAAAATATCAATTCGACCAAATGATTCTACCACTTGTTTCACCATCTGATCAAACTGTTCTGCGGAACTTACATTCGCTTGTGTCATCAAAGCTTTGCGACCCAATTGTTCAATTTGTCGGACTGTTTCAGCTGCTGCTGCTTCACTGCCGGCATAATTAACGACTACGTCAGCACCAGCTTCTGCAAGTCCAATAGCAATTGCTTTTCCAATTCCACGCGAAGCACCTGTTACAAGTGCTACTTTTCCATCCAAATTAGCAAACATAAATCGTTACCTCCTATTCTTCGAATAAACGGCTTCTACAATTGAAAAGCTTCGATAGCGTCCATATTATTTAATGTAACAATAGTTACGGTACGATCAATTTTCTTTACCAAGCCACTAATTACCGAGCCAGATCCGATTTCAATGAATGTAGTAACTCCTTGCTCTATCAAATAACGAATAGTATCTTCCCAAAGTACAGGCGAATAAACTTGCTTTGCTAAAAGGGTTCTAATTTGTTCCGCTTCTGTAACAGTATGAGCCGTTACGTTAGCAACAACCGGAACGGCAGCTTCCGATATTGCTACCTCTGCTAAGTCGATCGCTAATTTTTCAGCAGCTGGTATCATTAATGAAGAATGAAATGGTCCACTAACTTCCAGTGGAATCACTCGTTTAGCCCCAATTTCTTTTCCACGCTCGATCACTGCTTGTACACCACTTGTCGAACCAGATATAACGATTTGTCCTGGACAGTTCAGATTGGCTAGCTCTACAACATGCCCCTCTAAACTAATTTGCTGACATAGTTGCTCCAGTGATTCTCTTTCGGCACCCAATACTGCCGCCATCGCCCCTTGACCTGCTGGTACTGCTTCTTCCATCAACAAGCCACGAGTTCTAACTAACTGTACAGCATCTGCAAAACGAAGCGATTTAGCAGCTACGAGCGCACTATACTCTCCCAAACTATGTCCAGCTACAAAATCAGGTTGTATACCTTTCTCTGCAAACACAGTAAGCAAAGCAGTACTAACCGTTAACAATGCTGGTTGTGTATGAGATGTCTGCTTTAGCAGTTGATCAGGTCCTGAAAAAATAACTTCTGACAAATTAAACCCTAGCGTACGATCTGCTTCATCGAATACAGCTCTAGCTGCTTCATGACGATCATACGCATCTTTTCCCATTCCAACAACTTGAGCGCCTTGCCCAGGAAATACGAATGCAATTTTACTCATATGATCACCCTCATCACTTTCTCATAATGAATAGCATCGTTCTAAACCTACCAAACTAGAACAGCCGCTCCCCATGTTAAGCCACCACCAAAGCCAACAAATACCAATTTGTCACCTGGCTTTACTCGATTCTCTTCCACCGCTTCAGCCAACGCTACTGGAATAGAGGCAGCAGACATATTTCCGTACTTCGAAATGTTTATCATCGCTTTTTCTTCTGACAAATGAAGTCTATTCACAGCAGATTGAATAATTCTTATATTAGCTTGATGAGGGATTAACAAATCCACTTCTTCTTTATTCATCGCTGCTTTATGTAGAGCTTCTTCCGCAGCACTACCCATAATCCGAACAGCAAACTTAAATACGTCGTTTCCTGCCATATGAATGTAGTGTTCTTTTCCTTCTACACTTTGCTGCGATGCTGGCAAGCGTGAACCTCCACCACTAATCTTCAACAATTCGGAGCCACTACCATCCGCACCAAGCTCAAACGATTTAAAACCTCTCGCTTGTTCTACTTCTCCAACTACGACCGCTCCCGCACCATCACCGAACAATATGCATGTATTTCGATCTGTGTAGTCCGTTATTCTGGACAATGTTTCTGCCCCAATAACTAATACATGATTATACATACCAGTAGCAATCATACTATTAGCTACTGACAAACCATATATAAATCCAGAACATGCAGCAGACAAATCAAATGCTGCAGCACGGTTTGCACCTAACTTTTCTTGCACCAAACATGCAGTAGAAGGAAAAAACATATCTGGCGTTACTGTAGCTACAATAATCAAATCAATATCATCCACCGTCAAATTTGCCGCAGCAATGGCACGTTTTGCTGCTTCGAACGCTAAATCTGAAGTAGCTTCATGTTCAGCAGCTATTCGGCGTTCCTTAATGCCCGTCCGACTAACGATCCACTCATCGTTAGTTTCCACCATTCGCTCAAGATCAGAGTTAGTTAATATCTGTTCTGGAACGTACTTTCCAGTTGCCAATATACCAACAGAACGCAACGTAATCACACTCACTTTTTATTAATTTCCGCAGCAATCGATGCAATCAAATTATTTTGTATCGCTAACCGAGCTTGTCTAACCGCATTTTTTACTGCGACTACATCAGAAGAGCCATGACACTTCACTACTAAACCATTCAAGCCAAGTAACGGAGCGCCTCCATGTTCTTTGTAGTCCATCTTTTGCTTTAATTGTCGTAATCTCGGTAGCATAATTGCTGCTGCTAATTTCGTCAACCATGAAGAGCCAAATGCTGTTTTTAATTCAGCGAAAATTGTACCAGCAGTGCCCTCCATCGCTTTCAGCAATATATTTCCAGAAAATCCATCACATATCAAAACATCACAATTACGCTGAAGCACATCTCGCGCTTCTACATTGCCGGTAAAATGAATAGGAGCTGCTTCCAATAAATGATATGTTTCTTTCACAAGTTCATTACCTTTATTCGTTTCCGTTCCAACATTCAATAAGGAAACTCTCGGCTTGCTAATACCATGAACTTTTTCTCTATATAAGCTACCCATAATAGCATATTGTAGTAAATGCTCAGGCTTAGCATCCATATTAGCACCAAGATCAAGTGCTAGAACGCCTGTGTTATCTATCGTTGGCAACATAGGTGCAAGAGCGGGACGTTCAATTCCTGCCATCCTACCGACAATAAGTAAACCAGTTGCCATTAACGCGCCTGTATTTCCAGCAGATAACATCGCATCTGCTTCTCCTTCACGTACAAGCCTGCCTGCTACTACCATCGATGCATCTTTTTTTCGCCTTACTGCCCGCACAGGTTCGTCTTCAGCACTTATCATATCAGCAGCATGGTGGATACTTACATTTGAATAAGTTTTCCCAGCTAACAATGGTTTAATAACAGCTTCATCACCAACTAATATTAAATGAGTATCCGTAAATTGATTAGCAGCTTCCAGCGCGCCCTCGACAATCAACTTCGGGGCATGATCGCCACCCATCGCATCAATCGCGATCCGCATCCACTTCTCCTCCTTCATGATTGGTGTTACCTGCGGATCGATATATAACAAAGTTGCCTTGAAATACCATCTCATCACCAACGTAGGTAAACACTTCGACCTTAGCTTTTCTTTTCTCACCGGATATTGATTTAACATAAGCTTTCGCTATACACTTTTCTCCTAAATTAACAGGTCGAATAAATCGAATATCTGCCGCGGCAGTTAGAGCAATCGCATCATTGATAACCGCAACTGCTAATGAGTTAGCTTGTGCAAACACATGATGTCCCCGAGCTATAGATGTCCTCGAAAAAACATGTTCTTCAATTATTTCGAAAACGGAGATTCCACTACGATCCAATTCCAAATCTATAATATCTCCGATTACTTCATGCAGCGGCAACGAACGAACAGAGTCGTAGGAGCGTTCAGCCATCAGCTTCATTCGTTCACGTAGCTCAGGAATGCCGAGTTCCATACGATCTAGCCGGATCGTCTGTATACTTACTTTTAGTATACGAGTTAGTTCACGATCTGTAATGAATGGATTTTCTTCGATTAATTGAATGAGTTGCTGATGTCGCTGCCTTTTTGGCATTCGTTCGATTTTCGTCACCACCTTTTTAATATTATTATATATAGTATGTAGGTATTATCACCAGGTACTAAATAAGTATATTAAAAAAAAAGCAGACACGCAATGGAAAACGAATAGTTTTTATAAAAATTAAAAAACGGTGCTTCATTTTACAACGAAGCACCGTTAGTGAGATTATAAATATTATTGAGAAATAATCTCTTTTGTTTTGTAATATCCGCACACTTTACATACACGGTGAGACATTTTAAACTCTCCGCATTGTTCACACTTAATCATCCCAGGCAAAGCTAGTTTGAAATGTGTACGACGTTTGTCGCGGCGAGTTTTCGAAGTTCTACGCTGTGGTACTGCCATTCTTCCCACCTCCTTAAAAAAATAAATACATCATTTTCATTGTTTAAAAAAATCTTTCAATGCTTCAAACCGTGGATCTATGTGATCAGCCTTGCAGGTGCAAGAACCTTCATTCAAGTTTTGTCCACAATGTTGGCATAATCCCTTGCAATCATTATTACAAAGCGGAGCGAAAGGTAAAAAAAGTAGTAGTGACTCTTCTAAGTAAGGCAATAAATCCAACTTATCATTCGTTATTTCGATAAAGTCACTTTCTTCCTCTTCTTCGTCCTCTTCCGTCATAACTTCAACTGGTTTGAACTTTTCCATAAATGGAATGGTAACATCTTCACGGGCTGGTTCAAGACAGCGTGAGCAAGCCATCGTTACATCGATGGTTAGTTGTCCTTCAACTACTATAAACTGTTCATAACCAGTAACTGTAAGTGACACATGTAAAGGACCTGTTTCCAATACATCACGTCTATCTTGAAATAGTTTACTTACGTCCTGTTGTTTTTCTATAGTAGATTGAAGATTTTTGGACATCATTTCTTGAATATGAAATTGCATACGATCACCTCAAACAAACAAAGTTTATTATATCTATTTCTACAGCCACTTGTCAACAATTTCCCCATCTATTTCAGCTATGTGCTTTTGCCGAATGGTTCCTATGTGCTATAGTATAACCACAATCATACTCTATCTTGAAAGGAATTCAAGTATGCGAACAGTTGGATTAATCGTCGAATACAATCCTTTTCATCATGGGCATCTACATCATTTGCAACAAGCGCAACAAATTAGTGGTGCCGAAGCTGTTGTTGCAGTCATGAGCGGTAACTTTTTGCAACGCGGTGAACCAGCTATCGTAGATAAGTGGGCACGTACAGAGATGGCTCTTGCTGCTGGATGCGATCTTGTCATTGAATTACCAGTTGCTTATGCGACACAAGCAGCAGAGTGGTTTGCTTATGGCGCTATATCACTACTCGAAGCAACAGGTGTTGTCGATAGCTTCTGCTTTGGTACAGAAAGCGGCGAACTTGCCCCACTATTAGCAGCAAGCGAACTTTTGTCTGATGAACCATCATCATTTAAACAGTCATTAAAACAACTATTACAAACCGGTCAAAATTATCCTGCTGCTTACAGCGAAGCATTGAGGCAACATCTACACACGATCTATGGAAATACATACAGTGCCTTTGATTTCGCCCAACCTAATCACACACTTGGCTTACATTATTTAATAGCACAACGCAGAATAAATGCTACAATGCAGCCATTTACTATCGCTCGACAAAAAGCGCAATTTCACGACAATACATTATCCGACACATCAATCGCTAGTGCAACGGCTATCCGCCAGCAACTATTGGACTTATCTACATCTGCATTAGATTCAGCTACTAGTTCCAATGCCAGCTTATTAACGGAGCGATTACAATCGATAGCACCTTATATTCCAACGACAAGTTTAAACATATTACAACAACAATTTCAGCTTAACGCTGCTCCCGTCACTTGGGAACAATGTTACCCTGCCTTACTTCAACGGTTAATGTTAATCGACAAAACCGAATTAAGTACGATACATGAATGGACGGAAGGGCTCGAAAGCAGATTATTTAACATCATTACGACTTCCACTCCAGCTAGTTTTACACAGTTGCTGCAATCATTAAAAACGAAGCGATATACACAAACAAAATTGCAACGGGCACTACTCGCAGTACTATTGCAGCATTATAAACATGATTTTACACGAGAAAATCTACAATCTGGTATTCGATACATTCGCGTGCTAGGTTTTAGTCAAAAAGGACGACAGTTACTTAAAAAAATGCGTGTCCATGCCAAGCTCCCTGTATTGCAAAATACGATCGTAGAACAACCATCATCATACTTGACATTAGATATTCAAGCAAGCAACTTATATGAACTTCTCAAATCTAATACGATAGCAGACAAAAAATTTTATCGTGATTATAAACAAAAGCCTGTCATGCTGCTTACATAACAATTTAATGTTGCTTCTGTAGTTTGATAACTGCTAATGCTTCGTCTAATGATTCTACTCCGATCACAACCATATCTGTGCCGATTGCTCTCGCTTTTTTTAGAGCAGCCGGCTCATTATATTTTGGCACAAGAAAGATGTCCGCTCCTTGTCTACTAGTAATCGTTACTTTTTGTTCTATTCCGCCGATTGCACCTACCATTCCCGCTTCTGTTATTGTGCCGGTAGCTGCAATATGTAACCCACTAGTCAAATCTTCTTCGGATAACAAATCAACGATTTGCAAAGCAAATACGAAACCTGCCGATGGTCCGCCAATATCACTTGCTCGTATAACTACTTTATTTTCCAATTGATCAGGTACTAATTTTCTTGTTTCAGTAAAACTCGCAATCGATAGCTGCCTGGCAAGTGTTTCTACTGTCCATTCCTCATCGTCGGGTGGATTGAGCTGGATCGGAATAACAAGGACATCGCTACCTCGCATCACTTCTATTTCAAAGATTTGTCCATGTCGTCCTGGTATCAGTCTAGCGACCATATCATCCAAACTGGTAAACGCTTGTTCATCGACTATTCCTAATAGTTGATCTCCCACTTGGAATACAACATCCGTAGTATGTAATTCACTATTCTTCAATGACTGTTGAACTACTTCAGTTACAGTTATCGCAGCTAGTTGATTGGTATAAGGTATCCCCGCATAACGATACGCCGCTTCTATAGCTGCATGCTGCGAACTATTCATAACAACATTCAAATAATTAGCATATTGTCGCTTCGATTGACCTTGAAAAACTGTTTTTTTCAACTTCACACTTTTATCCGCATCAAAGATTGCCGCAATGGTATATAAAAAGTTAGGTTCTGTTAACTTAACAGCAGTAATTAACCATTCTCCGTCACTTTCGGTTTGTGGCTCCACCCCTACTTCAATCATCGAATGAACGGGAACTGCAATACCGGGTTCATATATTACAAACGGAGTAGTGCTATATAACAATAACCACATGCCGCAAGCAGATACAACAATTCCTAATAATACATTCCGCCAAATGGAAATTTTTTTTCTCATCACTACCTCCCCAATGTAACAAAGTCGCAGTAATTGACAGGTCTATCTTCGTATTCCAACGCGTACGATGATATGGATAGGATTGTCCAGTTAAGTATAGAAGGAGCTGAATCTGTTGAAAAAAACAATGCTGTTAGCAGCTTTCTTTTTCACCATTGTTTGCCTTATTATTTCACAGCCCGAAACTACATTTCAAGCTTCGCTTCAAGGACTAAAAGTATGGTGGGAAATTGTATTTCCTGGATTACTTCCATTTTTAGTGCTGTTCGAAATGATGCTTGCTTTCGGTTTATTACATGCATTTGGTAAGTTGTTAGAGCCCATGATGCAACGACTTTTTCGATTACCAGGGGAAGCAGCAGTTGTTGTTGCCATTGGTTGGATTGGCGGTATGCCAACAGGTACAAATGCTATTAAAAAGTTATTAGACCAGCAAGTTTTAAATGAAAAACAAGCAAATCAATTAGCAGCATTTGCCCATATGCCTAGCCCTCTTTTTATTATAATTATCGTTGGTTCCGCATTTTTACAACAACCGATTACCGGCATCATTATATTACTCGCTGTATGGTTATCTTCCATCTGGATTTTTTTCCTTAGCAATCTGTTTAGAAAAGATAAGCGATTACAACAAAAAAACGAAGCAATTCTCAATCATTCGCTTCCTTCTTCAAGCGTTCCTTTACACTCATCTACTACAAATATATGGAAACAAGCTGTATCCGCCATGCGGTTAGCTCAACAACAAGATGGTCGCAGCTTTGGAAAACTATTAGGCGATGCCGTTTCTATCTCCGTACAAAGATTATTTGTAATTGGTGGCTTTATGATTTTCGCTGCAATGTTAGCTTTTCTAGTCGAGCCAATTTTTTCTTGGACAGGATTACCTTTCTTAGGAAAATCTCTACTAGAAATACATCTGGGAACGCATGCCGTTGCTAATATAGCGCTAGAATCATATTCTATTTTAGTTGCTACTGCTATCATCGCCGCCGTATGTGCCTTTACTGGATTAAGCGGGATTATGCAAGCTAGTTACAGCTTATTTGGAACTGCGTTCCAACTTGGCTCGTTTATCGTTTATCGTGTCGTCCATGCAGCTCATGCTTTTTTCTTTGCCGTACTACTATTTAAACCGATCTATCATGCATTCCAGCTGTGGGCAGGTACAATTATCACTCCCGTATTACACGAAACAATACCTACACCTACGTCACTTCTATCGCCACCCACCGCACAGCTCTGGAGCGCCGCATTATTATGTACACTCATCATTGCTTTACTAGCCTTTATTTTAAATAAAACGTTGCATTACAAAACAAAAACGCCACACTAGCCTGGCAAGAAGCTTCCCTATACTGTGATACTGTGCAAATTAGCGATTATATTGTTGCTTCAAGCGCATTTCGACATAAGGCGGTACCAATTCATGCACATCACCATCAAAGTGAGCAATTTCTTTTACAATGCTAGAGCTAAGATATGAGAATTTGGGACTAGTTGGGATAAAAATCGTATCAATTTCTTCATCTAACAAATGATTAGTCGAAGCAAGTTGCAACTCGTATTCAAAGTCAGTAACAGAACGAATACCACGTACTATAACATTGGCATTTTTCGTTTTCATAAATCGTACTAACAAGTCACGAAAACTGTCTACTTCTACATTCGGATATGGCTTCGTTACTTCTCTTAAAATTTCTTTACGTTCTTCCACGGAAAACAAAGGATTTTTGCTCGTATTATTTAGAACAGCTACTACTAATCGATCGAATTGTTTCGCGGAACGTTGGATAATATCGAGATGACCATAAGTTACAGGATCAAAACTACCAGGATATACCGCCACTCTTGACTTTTTATGCTCTACCACGTAATCATCGCTTGTTGTCATATTATTCACTCCTGCCTTATTCGCTGCAATATTGATAAATAGTTACGGTAGTGTCTCCATAATTCGCAACTTTTTTTACGTGTATACTATCGTAACTGTCTGGATAAGTGACTTTCGCATCATGCTCCACTACTATATACGCATCTGCTTCCAGCATATTATGCTGTAAGAACAAATCAATATATTCCATCATATTGGTCATTCGATACGGTGGGTCAAGAAAAACAAGTTGCAATTTCAAATTTCGTCGGGCTAGTACCTTTACTGCACGAAGCGCATCGTTTCGATATACTTCAGCGATTGCTTCCATGCCAGTCACTTGCAAATTATGCTTTATAACGGCAACACTCTTCGATTCACTATCAACAAATATTGCACGTTCTGCTCCGCGACTACAAGCTTCTATCCCAAGTCCGCCTGTCCCAGCAAATAAATCTAGAACAACTCCTCCGGAAAAATATGGTCCAATCATGCTATATATAGCTTCTTTCACTTTATCCGAAGTAGGGCGAGTTTGTTGACCGGGAACAGCTTTCAGCACTCTTCCTTTCGCTATGCCTGCAATTACTCTCACCCGCTATTTCCTCCTCCACTTATCATTCCCGTTTATCGTAACATAAATGTCCATCATGTATAAAGAGAAACTAATCATATCTTTTCACTATATTTGTTCCACTATTATTATTATGTCGACCATTATGCACTAACTATTTAATTATTTCATCATCAGAGGTATATTCCCATCAAAAGCGGACAAAATAGTTTCATCGGCTTCTAAAGATGCCGTAGATAACCGCGGAGAAGACTTACATTTCCCCATAAGTTCTTCATCCGGTTCTCCTCTCCCATACATGGAGTCCTCTTACGAGGGCTCCAATTTATGTTGTTCTTCAGCATTTCTTACCCACGTAATAAAAGCTTTGTCTGTGATGTTGACTTCTTATTAATAGTTATGTCATAATATTCCTTGCCCATTAAAAGTAATTTCATACTAGTATCAACAAAACTACCACCTTGAATGAAGAAATTCTTCCATTTTTTTGTGTAGTTTTTTTATTTTAGAGGAGGTTGATTGACATTGGCTAAAGTAACGATGTCTATTCAAGAAGCGCTCAACGAACTTAGCACACTTAACAAAAGAATTGAAAAATCGATTCATAAGCGGATTCAATTCGGAGCAATCGTTATCGGCAAAAAACCGGTAAATGGCTATAATAGTAACGAGGAATTCCAAAAAGATGTCAAATCAGTTTATGACTCCATGCGTGCACTTATCCATAGAAGAACGCTTATAAAACGTGCCATTGTGAAAAAAAATGCCGAAGTAGAAGTAACGATTGGTAATCAAGTTCTTACTCTAGCGGAAGCAATTGAACGAAAAAACTCAATTAAACTAGAAGAGACTATTTTGCGAGAAATGGAAAACCAATATACCACATTAATGAATGAATTTGCTTCTACCAAAGAGTATTATCGGGAACGATTAGACAGACATATCGAGAATGCTGTAGGGAAAGATAATAAAGATAAATTCAAAGAAGATAACGCTATGTTTAATTTCTTTAAAGAAGAAAATGAACCAGCTTTTATCGATCCGATCCATCTTAGAAAAGAAATTGATGCGCTTGATGAAGAAATTACTACGTTTAAAGAAAAAGTCGATAACGTTCTAACTACTGCCAATGTAAAAAACAATATTGAATTTGAAGATCCAGCTGTAAAATAAAAAGTGCAACAATCATGTTGCACATAATTTATAATAGAGATAATTATTTTGCCAATCAGTTGTAAACTAGAATCTGAACACGCCTACTATAAGCGATATTATAGTACTTAAAATGATATCCATTCAAGAGGAATGGTAACTAAAAAGTCTGCAAAGACTTCATAGCTCATACCTAATAACTTAGCGATGATACATGATACCTTATAACTCTTATCCATCAAACCTTAATGTTCACAACTGAAAATTCTTTCAAAACCAGGTAGTTCCTTTATATCGGGGAGTTGTTCACAGCCCCTCTAGTTTAAGTCCTGGCTGACTGGTTGGCAAACTTCATTTACTGTTTCAATATAAAAACAATGCACCCCGTCGTAAGCTATTAGCTTATATACGAGATGCATTTTTTATTATAGCGTTATACTTAACCGAATCATATCTACACATGGTATACCATTTTCAAAGATTGCTTCGTTATAGTTCCGAACAAAAAAATTATGATCAATACTAGTCATTCGAAAACCGAGTTTTTGATATAATGCCAACTGTTGTATGCTGGAATTCCCCGTCCCAATTTCCACTGTGTTTAGATGCTGCAACTTCGCTTGTTGTATCGCATAACGAATCAGTTGTGAACCGATACCATTACTTTGCCACCGCTCTACAACTGCGATATTGACAATTTCTAACGTTGCTGGTCTAGTTTCTAACAGTACCATCACACCAACTAACTCTTCTTTATATTCCGCTACGATACAGGTACCTCTCGTCAAATAACTATTAATTAATTGCTCATTCGGATCAGCCAACAATAAGAGTGATAATGGTACTACTTCTGTAGATTGTTGTTTTCTAATCGTTACTTCCATCACTGCATCGATGTCCCTTCGTAGGTTATAGCGATTATACTTGCTGTAAGTGCTGAGTTTTTCGCTTGTAGTCTTCCATATAACTATTTATAATAGCAGCTAATTGTCCTTCGTTCGCTTCCCATATGCCATCTAATGGAACATTAAAACTTTCGATCAAATTTTCACCTTCAAACACACTATGATACAGTCTACATTGCCTTTCATCAGCTACTACCAGCGGTAAATAACTACGTAAATTTGTAGCAATTCCTCTATTTTCTTTGTGCATAATCCACTCGTACTGTTTCCAATCTAGTATACCTTCCTCCGTCTTCAATGGAGTTGTATAAGGAACACTTTCCTGTAGCTCTCCGACATACAAATACATTCCGCCTATATTATCGCCAGTAGGTGTTGACCATATATTAATTCCTTTAAAAGTTAGCTCTACTTGTTCTAAACTTGTTTCTTCTACTATTTCACGATACATCGACTGCTCAGGACTTTCACCACGCTCCAATTTCCCACCAACACCATTCCAGCATCCCATCCAGGATGACTTTTCACGATTAAGCAGCAACAGTTGATCATCTTGCTTAATTAAACCTAATGTGTATTTCAGCATGCTATTTCCTTTCTCTCTTTGTTATTACCAACTTAAAAAAAGCGAATATGTTTCCATTGTGTCATCACTCGATCCCAAGTTTTACGCACTGTTCCTCTTGTATCGGGTAGTACGTCCATTGGCAATTGATCAGCGATATATTGTACCACTTCATCTATAGTCATGTGGTTCGTATCGACTTTCTGTTCAAAAATAGCGTTACTATGTCCTTCGATACACCGCTTTATTTGCAGTGCAGCCCACGAGTTTTTTCCTTCTCCTCGTTTTTTCAGACGACGTAATAACGTTTGTTCTGATGCGCATAAAGTAAAATGATGAACGATTATGCCGTCTGCACGTAGTCGACCAATAATTTCTTCAAAATACGGCGGATGGACAACCGTCATCGGAACAATAATAGTGGAGTTAGATTGTGCCATAATTTCCTTCAATAATTGATAATTTATATCCCGCCACAACACATTATCTTGAAAATCTTTTGTTTGTAACGTACGAGGCATTTGCTTGCGAATATAAAATCCCGTTACTTCCGGATCAAATATAAATGATTCCGGAACTCGCCGATGTAATTCATGGGCAGTTTGCGTTTTCCCAGACCCGAAAGCACCATTAATCCAAACAATCATCACTAATCACCGCCCTTACTAACCCTCACTTCATTAATTTTCCACTTTCTATCGAGTCATTAATAATATATTGCGTAAGTTCCCACAACTTTTTAGATGACCCTTCGACACCTTTCATTCGTTCTTTCACTTGTTCACTCGTCACTTGATACGTTTGCCAGGAGTCTCCGTCGTTCATATAATTGTGAATAATCGGTTGTAGTCGATCTAAACTTGTCGCAAACTTCGCCTCGGCAGATTCATTACGTTCAAATTCATACCAAACTTCCATCATTTGCTTCGCTTGCTCCTCCGGCAATAGACCGAAGATCCGATCAGCTGCTTTTTGTTCTCGTTCTTCTTTGTCGGCATAACCAGACGTATCATATGCAAACGTATCTCCCGCATCTATTTCGACGATATCGTGAATAAGCAACGTCTGAATCACTTTATCTAACTGCACAGGTTGATCAGCATATGTATGTAATACAATCGCCAACAAGGCGATATGCCAACTATGCTCCGCTACATTTTCAAGCCTGTTTTCATGAATTAGCTTTGTTTTACGTTCTACTAATTTTAATTTATCGATTTCAATTAAAAAAGCTAGTTGTGCTTGTAATTTTTTATCTAGTCCGTCCACATTTCAGGACTCCTTTCCTATTACTTCACGATTTACATTGTTAATGATACAGCGTAGACCACAAATAAAACGTAATATATGCGGAATGATTTCTCCAATTTGCAAATAAATGCTCTATTTCCATTACCGTTGGTTTTTGTGGTAGTTGAAGCCAGTGTGCGAGCACCTTTTGTAATCCTACATCCGTTGGCAAATAGGCGTTTTCATCACGTAGACAGCGCATCCGCACATAGTTAGCGGTCCAAGGTCCTATCCCTTTAATTTGTACTAAACGTTGTTCTGCAAGAGAGTAATCTGGCAAGTCCAACAATTGCTGACGACTAAGTGATCCTTCATTTATTTGCGCTGCTACTCTAAGTATAGTTTGAGCTTTAGCACGTGTAAACTGTAGCAGCTGTAATTGTTCGACCGTCACATCAACCAAACTAGCAGCAGTTGGGAAGAGATAGTAAGTATCATCATTCCAAATTAATTTTTCGCCAAATTGCTTCACTAACTGCGCCTTCAACCGATAGGCAAATGGTAAGTTTACTTGTTGACCAGCGATCGCCCAGCAAAGTGCTTCAAATAAATCAGGTACGCCAATGAGTCGTAGCCCTAACAGGGGTTCAATCGTTTCACGCAAAAAAGCATCTTGTTTGACCAACCGGGCAAACGATTGTAGATCTCGATCCAGATCAAACCATTCCACTATATATTGCCGAATCTCTTGCTCTTGTAACAAATTAATCGTCGAATGATTAAGAACAGTAACTATAATATGTTGATCATTTTCACTTGATATTTCGATCAAATACGGCAATTCATCATGCGAAAAAGATAGTAGGCGGGTAATTTTGTTATCTTGTATCTTGTACGAAATTTCAAGAGGTGAACGTTGCATGTAAATCAAACATTTATGAAAACTAAAAGGTGGCGTTGTTGCGATTTTAAAACTGAAACCGTTCATGTCCGCCCTCCTTGACGGCTGTAATTCCTTCTATTTGAAGCAGCTGTTGTTTCATCCGTAACCCACCCCGGAACCCTGTTAGACGACCATCTTTGCCAACTATTCGATGGCAAGCAAGTATAATGGGCAGAGGGTTAGCACCAATTGCTGTACCTACCGCTCGCGTAGCCGACGGGTTATCTAACGCCACTGCTAAATCACCATAAGTACATAGTGTTCCATACGTCACTTGTTGTAGCTGGCTCCAAACTTTCTTCTGAAAAGCAGTCCCTCTCAAATCAAGTGGAATCGTATCGAAATGAACGACTTCTCCTGCAAAATATCGCTGTAATTGGTCGATCACACCAGTGTTTTCAATCATCTCATAACTCTCGATCGTTTGCCCACTTACACTATGTTTCTTAAACCAGCTTGCCCAATGTTCCAAATCTTCATGAGGAAAAATAATGCGACATACCCCTTGTTCTGTTGCAATGATAATCCACATTTCTCCATTCAATTCCACCTGACAATGAAACAAGGAACTGGTTGGTTTTAGAGATGACATTTCCTGCTGATTAACGTTTAATATTATATTCTTCATCGTTAACTCCTTTGCTGCCATCGTTTCCGATAGGTTAGTGGTGACAGTCCCGTTTTTGCTTTGAACCAATTTGAAAAGTAGGCACTACTTTGTAAGCCGACAGCTGCGGCAACCTGTTGTATAGGTAGTTGTTGATTTTGCAATAGTTGCTGCGCTTGTTGAAGTCGTAATGACTCTGCATAAGCTGCTGGAGTAATACCTGTTACCCGTTTAAATATTCGCTGTAGATGGAATGGGCTAATCATCATATGCGCTGCAATCTCACGTAGTGTAAGTTGTCTACCAGTATGCTGCTCAATATATTTTTGAGTTTGCTCTACTAACAACGCATCTGGACCATGTTTTGTTAACACTTCAGGCTTGCACCGTTTACAAGGACGAAAGCCAGCCTCGATAGCTTCACTTACACTAGTATAAAACACTATATTTTCTCTTTTTGGAGTTTTGGCTCGACAAGAAGGACGACATACAATTTTAGTAGTTTTGACGCCTGTATAATATATACCATCAAACGTAGTTTTCTTCTCCACAACGACTGCATATATACTTTCAAATAAATGAGCATCCATATTCGCTGCCACTTCCCTTAACCTAAACTAGCACATTTTATTGATAATAGTATACTTCTCACAGTAACGAAACCCAACCCTTTTTCAATACAATAGCAATATATCGATAAAAATAAAGGGGGAGGTGTAAAATTGAAGTAAATTAAATGTAACCCTATTAGATAAAAAAAACTGTATGAATCAATGTTTTGCATCGATTTCATACAGTTTTTTTACATCGGTATAGTTTTATTTCTACCTCTTATATATGTCGAATAACATAACGCCCACTATAAAACTACATTTGCTTCGTTAATATAAGTGGTCCGTCTTCTGTAATGGCAATCGTATGTTCATATTGCGCAGACAATTTTCCATCTTTTGTTCGAGCTTCCCAACCATTTGCTTCTAATTTAGCTTCATAAGTGCCGATATTAAGCATTGGTTCAATCGTCAGCACCATACCTTCTTTCAAACGTACTCCTTTACCAGCGGGACCATAGTGTGGCACTTGTGGTTGTTCATGCATTTTCTGTCCAATTCCATGACCAACGAAATCACGAACGACAGCATAATTATAACCTTCTGCATACGTTTGTATCGCATGCGATATATCCCCAATTCGATTGCCAACAACCGCTTGTTCGATTCCTTTATATAATGATTCTTCTGTTACTTTTAGCAATTGATCAGCTTCCGGGCTAACATTTCCTACACGATAAGACCAAGCAGAATCAGCTAACCATCCGTCTAAATTAACTACCATATCAATTGTAACTATATCTCCATTTTGTAACGGCTCCTTTTTAGGGAAACCATGACAAATCATATCATTAATGGAAGCACATGTAGCATAAGGATAACCACTATATCCTTTTTGTTCAGCAGAAGCGCCATGCTTCTCAATAAATTGTTCTACAAACTGGTCTAATTCTAACGTCGTAACACCAGGTTTAATTTGATCACGAAGCGCAATATGACAATTCGCCAAAATTTCTCCAGCACGTCTCATCTGTTCAATTTCATGTTTGCTTTTTATTATTATCAATATACTCACCTTTCCTTTGACTTCTTCCAGTGTAAAACAAAAAATATGCACATACAATAGGAGCTGTCAAGATTGTCAGTAAAAATTGACCATTGGCAGCTTTTTAGGTGCGAGAAGTTTGTTGAACAACTATACAATCAGATTATGCAGACAACACAACGGAACAAGTGAAAGTTTGTGCGATTAAACGTATAAAGGGAGATGGATTGGCGACTATCGTGCAATGTGCAACGTTTATACGAAAAAACGTATAAAGAACTTGCGGAGGTGGCTGTAGAGCAGCGTTTTGTGTGATAAAACGTATAAACGAGCATGGAGAGAAGACCGTGTAAGCAGCGTTTGTACGATAAATCGTATAAAAGGACGTGGATAGACCGCTATGAAACAGTGTTTGTACGTTAAATCGTATAAAAAGATATGGATGATCGCTAGGGGCTGATGGGTCGAGTCCGACATGGTATGGAAAATCGTCAAATCCTTCAATATTCCATAATTCTACTACTTTTCAGCAAAAACAGCTACACAAAAAAGTTAGACGGAAAACGTGGCGTTTTCGCGTCCAACTTTTTTGTTTTGGGGACTTATCGGACAGTCCCTCCGATGTGTGCTTCTAGTTTAATTAATCGCAAGTTGTTTTAAGTAGTTAAAACTAATTTGCAAACTTTCAAATGGATCTCGTCTACAAACGTCTTGCTCTACAACATACCACTCTACATCTATTTTACGCAAAGCATCAATGATTGTTTTGTAATTCATACTACCTTCACCGATCTCGGCAAATACTTGTTGTTTATCGACAATTTGCATATCTTTCAAATGGACAACTTTCATGCGGCCGTCTACTCGCTCTATCATCTCGATTGGATTAACGCCACCTGCTTGTACCCAATACAAATCTAACTCAAATCCAAAATCTTTGCTACCTTCTTCAAGCAATATATCCATGCCCGTTTTCGGACCAAATCTTGTAAATTCAAAATGATGGTTATGATATACAAATTCTAGATCATGCTCTGCTAATTTAGCTGCAAATTGATTTGCATTATGAGCAAATTCCGCATAACCTTCTCCACTCGTTTGATATTCTTGTGGCAAACTACCTAATCCTACATACTTGCAGTCCCATAATTTATGTTGTGCAATAACATCTTCTATATTTTCAGTAAGCGCTTGGTAACTTATATGTGTAGCACATATTTTCAACCCAGCTTCTTCAGCAAGCTTTTTCACTACATCGTGCGGAATCGGTCCAATTCCTGATACTTGAACAGCTTCATATCCCATTGCTCTTACTTTTTGCAACGTTTCTTTCAAGCTTTGCTCGTCTTTACAAAATTCACGCAAAGTATACAACTGTGCTGCAATTTGATCTACTCTCATGGTTTCGCCGCCTTTATTTAAATTGGTGTAATATTGATACGTTTACATTATTATATCATCACTTGTAGATACCAGCTTTACTTACATTTATGTATTGTACCGATTAATTAACTGTTATTGAACTAAAGCTTCATTAAAAAATGTTAGCGACCATCGTCACCGTAGTTTCGGTCACTTTTGTCTCTACAAATCCAAAGCGATAATATAATTTCATTGCAGCTTCATTCAACATATTGACGTTTAGCGATATTTGATCAATAGCTAATCTTTTTAATTCATCAAACAACGTAGTAAGCAGTGCAGTACCGATACCATGACCACGATAAACGGTTTGAATAGCCATCGTCAATTCAGGAATACGGTCGCTAACGTAGCCATAGCTTTGATCTTGCTGCTCAAAATAACGAACAATAACTGCTCCAATCGGTTCGCCAGCTTGATTTTCCGCAACAAAACCGATGTCGCCCTGTTTTCCCCAATCAGCAACATATTTTATAACCATTTTTTCACGTTCAGTCGTATCTATTAGCGGTTCAGCATGTTCTATTAAAGATTCAGACAGTACTTCCCTTAAAAAAGGTTCATCTTGACCAGTAGCAGCTCTAATATGAAAAACTTTCATCTTAAGCCTCCTATCCAAGTGACGCTTTATTGATTATTATCATCTACAGACATTAATTATATTCTATCATAGGTTCGTTACGGGCAGTGTAATAACACTACAAACAAAAGAACTATACTTGTATAAGTGATTCACTTATCGAGTATAGTTCTTAGATAATCTATTTTTCGATCATTTCAGATGTTACATAAAAAATATCTGTTATTTATATATTATTGCATCGCTACTTCTTCTTTTTCCAACTTGGCTATCGCTTTGGCACTGACATCGACTCGTTTCATAAAGAAACTTAAAACAAGCGCGACTACCGTTGTTGCCGTTGATACAACAAAGGTAAATTGAATACCATCAAGTAATGCCAATTGCTTTATTTGTGCTGTTACTTGCTCCGTAATTGTAGCTGGATCAAGCGCGGCTAGTTTCGTCATTGCACTCGATTCAGCTCGAGTGTTCATTAACGTAATAAATACTGCTGTTCCAATCGCTCCCGCAACTTGTTGCACCGTATTATTAACTGCCGTACCATGCGGGTTAAGCTTCGATGGCAATTGATTTAAACCGTTGGTCATAACCGGCATCATCACCATAGAAATACCAAACATTCTAATGGAATATAAACTAACAATGTAAACATAAGATGAGTCCACTTGCAAATAAGAAAGCATGTACGTCGTAATGGTCACAATCGATAAACCAGTGATACTAAGTATTTTTGGACCAAACTTATCAAATAATCGTCCAGTAATTGGTGACATAATCCCCATCACTATCGCACCCGGCAACATCATTAATCCAGATTCCATCGGAGAAATGCCACGCACAGATTGCATATAAGCAGGAGTGATGATCATCCCAGAGAACATCGCTGCCGCATTAACGACCGATATAAGCGAGCTTAGTGCAAACATCGGATGCTTATAAACACTTAAATTTAACAATGGTTCATCTAATTTAAGCTGTCTCATAACAAATGCAACAATAGATAAAACGCCAAGTATAATTGTTCCGTACACTGTAATAGAGGACCAACCTGCATTACTCACAGAGCTAAATCCGTATAACAATGAACCAAAACCAACGGATGACAAAATAACAGATGGGAAGTCAATGGCTGATTTTTTTGTCGGCATTACATTTTTTAATTTCCAAATTGCTAACAACAAACTAATAACAGCAAATGGAATAATCATTTCAAACAATAAGCGCCAATCATAATATTCCACAATGTAACCAGATAACGGTGGTCCAAGCGCTGGAGCAGTAATCATTACTAGCCCGAATACCCCCATAGCTCTCCCCCGCTTTTCACGTGGAAAACTGATTAGCATAATGTTCATTAATAATGGCGACATTACCGCTGAACCAGCTGCTTGAATCATTCTTCCTGTCAGTAACAAACTAAAATTAGGAGCTACTGCAGCAATAATAGTTCCAACAGTAAAGATAGACATCGAAGTAATAAACAACGTTCGGTTAGTAAACTTCAGTAAAAGAAATGCTGAAATAGGAATTAATATACCACTGACTAGCATATATCCTGTTGACAACCATTGTACCGTTGTTAATTTTTCAATGTTTAAATCGATCATAATAGACGGTAGTGCAACGTTCAACAATGAATTATTCAAAAATGAGACGAATGCACCAAAAAACAATATACCTAACATGAGGTACGGCGGTTTACTTAAAGTCTTAATAGATCACTCATTCCTTTCATATTCTCCAGTCTTATATTAAATTGCTCACTTTCTGATTTTATATCATGAGTCTAATTAATTCAAGTTTTTATACTCAGAGTCCAATTGAGGTTGTACAATGTTGTATTTTATGGTTAGATAGTGTAAGTAATACTAACTTGTACTTCTTATTCTATTTCTATCTTCGGCGGAGGCTAAATATGAATAAACGTAAAAAAATGGTAATCGAACACGCCTTAGCTATATTTATTGAAAATGGCATACAACAAACATCCATTCAACATATCATTGAAAGAGCTCGCATTTCCAAAGGTACTTTTTATAACTATTTTAGTTCCAAAAATGATTGTATAGGTGCAATAATCGAACAAATTCGCTATGAAGCAAGTTTAAGCCGTAGTGATTTGCTCATCGGAAAAAATGTTCATGATCTATCTGTGCTTGTCCATCAAGTATCCGTCATTGCCAAAATGAACGCCAATCGCGGTTTACCAACGTTAATCGAGGAAATGCTCCATTCTGGTGATCCAGAGCTGAAAAAATTAGTGCTACGATTTCGTTTATTTGAAATAGAATGGTTAGCCGACAGACTTACCGATGTTTTCGGTGAATCATTACGTCCTTATGCATTAGAAGCAGCTACCATTTTTTTCGGAATTAATCAACATTTATTTTTTACAAGTAAAATTATTAATCAAACCGATCTTGATCCCCTAACCGTTGCTACAACGGTTTTTCATTATATGGAAAGTATCACCCATTCCCTCATCCATGAACGTACAGCCGTTTTGGATTATGACAAGCTTGATTCGATTAGAACGCATGTCCAAATCCAACAAGTCAGTAGCGAATCCATTATAGAACTGTTACAAAATATATTAGCTAATGAACCATTAACTCATCCACAACGTGATTTAACAGAAGCACTGCAAGCAGAATTACAGCTTACTCCCTTGCGTAAATCAGTAATAACTGCTCTGCTACATCCATTTATGAATGCTTTGCAAGATTCTGATTTATTAGATACAGCCAAAGAAATTTGTACATTAATAACGATTTATATCAACGATTAAAAATATTCATCATCACTGGGGAGAAGCGTCTTTGCTTCTTCCCTATTTTAGTTTCCTCCATTGTTTCATTCTCATTCACTCCACTTACCTAAAAAGAAGTTTATTTTTTATCACCTACTTTAATTTTTGTATACTATCTTAAGAAAGGACACTTGACCAGTCAGTCTAACTATAGAGTATGATCAAAGTGTAACGTACTTTCACAATATAGCAAGGGGTGGCTCTCGATGTTAAATAAAATATTGCAGCAAGTCGAAAATGTCAACGACGCAGGTACATACAAAGCTAGTTGGGACTCATTAGAAAATCATCCGATTCCAACATGGTATCAACAAGGAAAGTTCGGAATATTTATTCACTGGGGTGTATACGCTGTACCGGCTTTTGCTAGTGAATGGTATTCCAGAAATATGTATATAGAAGGAACTCCAGAATTTGACTATCACAAACAGCATTTTGGTGATCATCAAACGTTTGGTTACAAAGATTTCATTCCAATGTTTACAGCTGAACAGTTTCATCCGAATGATTGGGCAAAGTTATTTAAAGCATCTGGCGCTCAGTTTGTAATGCCTGTGGCAGAACATCATGATGGATTTCAAATGTATGACAGCGCTTTATCTCGTTGGAATGCTGCTCAAATGGGACCTAAACGAGATATTATTGCTGAATTAGAGCAACACGTTCGTGCGGAAGGTCTCCAGTTTGCTTTGTCTAGCCATCGGGCAGAACATTACTACTTTATGGGTGAAGGAAGACGGTTTCCTTCTGATGTAACAGAGCAACTAGATTTTTATGGACCAGCACAGCTTAGGTCCTCCTATGATGATTACCTCGATTGTGCGCCGGATGAAGCATTTTTACAAGATTGGCTCGCTCGTACTTGCGAATTAATTGATAAGTATCGACCGCAAATATTGTACTTTGATACTTGGATTATGAACCTTGCTTTCAAACCTTATTTAAAAAAGTTGGCAGCTTATTACTATAATCGAGCGGAAGAATGGCAAATGGAAGTAACGATTAATTATAAACAAGACGCTATGCCTGTAACAACTGGCGTACTTGATATAGAATGTGGGCAAGTCAACGATATGCGCGCTATTTTTTGGCAAAAAGATACGAATATTTCCACTAGTTCTTGGGGTTATATAGAAAATCAACAATTTCATTCTGCTCTAGATTTGTTACGAGATATGATTGATGTTGTTAGCAAAAATGGCGCTTATTTATTAAATATCGGCCCTAAAGCAGATGGTACGATTCCTCAAGGAGAAGTGGATGTTTTATTGGAAATGGGAAGTTGGCTAGAAACGTATGGAGAGGCTATTTACGAAACAACTCCTTTTATCGTCTGTGGTGAAGGACCATCCGTTAGAAGCGGTATGAACGTTATCGATTACACACCCATTGATTTCACTGCGGAAGAACTTCGGTTTACGATGAAAGACAATATATTGTACGTATTTTGTTTGAGTCTTCCAGCAGATGGTCAAGTGTTCGTCCGTTCTTTAAATCAAGCCAATGTAGCAACTTTTTTAGGGGTCATTGAATTAGAATGTTTGCTTAGCTGTGATGAGGCGGTTGCTCATCGATTTTTGGAAGACGGATTATTATTGGAAGTACCGAGAACAGCTATTCGTCCAGGAGATATTGCTATTTTCAAACTTAAAATAGTTGGGTCGTAGTATTTGGACATAACTACATCCGTTATCTCATAAATATGATACATCTATTTCCTATTCGAGAGCGAAAGGAAGCGTAGCTTATGAATATTCGCCGGTTATTTCAAGCTATACGTGGACAATATCGGTTTAGTGCGGGTGGACTTACATTTAAAGAAAAATTAGCACTCGCTTTACCTGGTCCCGCTTCTACGATAGGCTCCGTTATTATTCATAACGCATTGATGAAGTTTTATATTGATATTATTGGGATTGATCCTGTATATACGGGCTGGATATATTTTATATACAATATATGGAATGCGATTAATGATCCATTGCTTGGAGTATTTGTAGACCGTTTTAAATTTCGACCTAAACGAGGGAAGTATGTATATTTAATGCGTGTTACTGCTCCCATCATGATTATTTCTACCTTTGCTATGTTATTTTCGAGTCCATCTTGGGATGATTGGGTTATTTTCCTCGTCCTACTGTTGGAGCTATTTATCTTTGACACGGCCTATACGATTTATTCTGTTTCTTATCAATCTTATTTTTTAGTTGCTGCTCCAACGAAAGAAGAAAGAATCGACGTAGAAGTTATTCGTAGCTATATCGGCAATGCTCTTGGTTTCCTTGGAACAATCGTCCCTACTCTGCTGCTTGTAGGCAATGGTAATAGAGCGCTAGTTATTCCTGTTATGTCGGCTGTTATCGGCGTTAATGCTATTATGTATTTTATCGCACTACGTGGTTTAAAAGAAAAGTTATCGATGTATAGTGAATTACCAGTAGCCCAGCCAACGAAGGGGCAAATATTACAAGTATGGAAAGATTCCTTCATTATATTAAAATCAAAAGAATTTTTAACGTACCTTCTATATAATGTAACTGCTCGTGGAGCGATGGGTTATTATTTTACGCCATTTTTGTTTTTTATGGATCACGTCATACGCTCCTCCGGTGTACAAGCAACTTTAGCCGACGTTATTCCCGGTATATTTGTCCTTATCATATTGCCTGTTATCGGTTCTTACATTAAAAAATTCGGCAGTAAAGCTATCGTTATTACGTCATACATCCCTGCATTTATCGGTTTTAGCAGTTTATTATTCATTACTACTCCTTTACAAGCTATCTTTAGCTATTTATTTATCTATTTAAGTCTCTACATGAGCGGTACAGCAGCCGTCTCTATTAATGGAGCACTTATCGATGATAATGAACAAAAAACAGGTGTACGCAAAACGGGGCTATATAACGGTTTATTTGCATTATTCGCTACCACGATTACATCGGTGCAATCTATCATCTTCACTAATATTATTAGTTATTACGGGTATGATGGAGCAGCAGCTATTCAGTCTGAAAGCGCTGTACTAGGTATTCGGATTGGAGCTGGAGTTGTTCCACTCCTGCTAGGTATTATAGGGTTTATTCCACTACTATTATTTCCAATCAATAAAAAACGCGAACAACAGCTATCCGAATTTAATGCTGCGTTACGACGGAACGATGAAGATAAGCATATAAAATAATGAACAAATAGATCGCTTATGTTTGCTTACATAACGGTCTATTTTTGCTATGTCTAGGTTCATATTTTCCTCTTAATTGTGCATACTAACCCATTGACTTATTTTATTAACTGGCATATCATATGAATAAGTACTCATATGTTGTTGTAAAGGAATGATATATATGAATCAATATAGAATTAAAGGACTATCTTGCGCTGGTTGTGCGCAAGAATTAGAAGACAAATTAAAAAAACTAGACCATGGCAATGATGCGACACTAAGTTATAATTCTGGCAAGTTAACAATCTCGGAAGAAGTTTCTCTTGATGAAGTAAAACGAATTTTAAAAACAGATGGGGCCTATATCTCCCGTACATTAGTTTCATCATCTGCTAATGGCGCCGCAGTTGCTGCTCAAGCACACCATCACGATGGAAACCATCATACTCATAGTCATACTGGAGATGATGGTCATGACCATGCACATGATTCTCAGCGTTCCATGCTAATGAAAGTTATTGGTGGAGCTGCTATTTATATCGTAGCATTATTACTGGATTCGTCACTTCCTCCATTAGCAGCAATCGCACTTTACTTGGCAGCTATTGTTTTGAGTGGCTATACTACTTTTATACGTGGTCTTATCCAGCTTTCCAAATTCAAATTTAATATTGATACACTTATGACAATCGCTTTAATTGGTGCTGCCGGTATCGGCGAGTGGAAAGAAGCAGCACTAGTTGCTATTCTATTCGGCTTAAATGAATTACTTGAGGGCTATGGGATGGAAAAAGCACGTAGATCGATGGAAGCTTTACTAGAAACAGCGCCAAGTCAAGCAACCAAACTAATCAATGGGCAAGAAATGATCGTTGCTATTTCTGAACTTAAAGTTGGCGATACCGTCATTATTAAACCAGGCGAAAAGATTCCTTCCGATGGTATTGTCCTTTCAGGTAGTAGCTCAGTGAACGAAGCAGCTATTAGCGGGGAATCGATGCCCGTTGACAAAATAACGGATACTCGCGTATTTGGTGGTAGCATTAACTTAGATGGGCAATTAATTGTCCAAATCGAAAAAGCATATGAAGATTCTTCTTTAGCAAAAATTTTACATTTAGTACAAGAAGCACAAGAAACGAAAACACCTACCGAACTATTTATTAATCGATTCGCAAAATATTACACACCATTTATTTTAATATTGGCTATTTTAGTAACAGTTGTCCCTCCCCTACTATTTCAAGGAGATTGGCAGCTATGGTTATATCAAGGGTTATCTGTTTTAATTGTTGGTTGTCCTTGTGCTCTTATTTTATCATCACCTATAGCTATTGTATCCGGCATCACTCGTACAGCGAGAGCTGGTATTTTGATTAAAGGTGGCGTACACTTGGAGCAATTAGGAAAAATTGATACAATCGCCTTCGATAAAACAGGTACACTTACAAAAGGTAAACCGCATGTCGTACGTATGGAAAGCTTTGATGAACGCTTCTTAGCTGTTGCAGGAGCAATGGAAAATTCTTCTTCCCATCCGCTAGCTAAAGCTATTATGAAAGTAGTCAAAGAACAACATATCGAGCTACCATCATTAGATGAAACAAAAGCGATAGCAGGTAAAGGATTAACAGCTGTCATTGAAGGAACGAATTACTGGCTCGGTAATGAACAAAATATTACTCACCTCTCCTTTCCGAATGACATTGTACGACTAATTAATGAGTGGAAAGCTGATGGATTAACGTTAGTTATTGTTGCTGACACAAACAACATTCTTGGTATGTTCGGTATTGCCGATGAAATAAGAGAAGAAAGTCATACGATTGTTGCAGCTTTGAAAAAATTAGGGGTAAAAAACACGGTCATGTTAACGGGAGATCATGAAGCATCTGCCCAAAAAGTAGCTAAAACAGTCGGTTTAACGAAATGGTTTAGCAGCTTACTTCCTGAAGATAAAGTGACCAAAGTGAAGCAATTAGCTAGTGAAGGTACTGTTGCTATGGTTGGTGATGGTATCAATGATGCGCCAGCTTTGGCAACTGCACAATTAGGAATTGCAATGGGCAAAGGAACAGATAGTGCTATCGAAACAGCTGATATCGTCCTAATGCAGGATCACTTAGGTAAACTACCTGATGCCATTGCTGTAGCGAAGCGAGTAAACCGCATTATTGCGTTTAATATCACTGTCTCTATCGGACTAAAAGCAATTGCACTGTTACTTACTATTCCTGGTTGGCTGACGTTATGGATTGCAATTTTATCCGATATGGGAGCAACTATTTTCGTCACCTTAGTTAGTTTAACGATTCTTATTAGTCGCAAAGATAAACAAGTATAAATAACATGCTATTAAAAAACTGCTGTCTCCTATTGTAACGGGAGACAGCAGTTTCATTATTCAGCGAATGTAGATTACATATTATAAAATTGCTTCGTATTTTTTAGTAGTTGATTTGCCGCCTCTTGTACATCTAACTTTTTCAAATTAGCAATTTGCTGTACAACATCGACAACCATACTTGGAACTGTTTGTGTACCGGCATAAATTTGCTCAAAAGGCCACGGACCGTCTGTTTCCACCATCAATAGCTCTAGCGGATATCGCTTCACCAGTTGTTGTATTTCCTCTTCATAGCGAACATCTGGAGTAATTGAAACGTAATAACCAGCGGCAATCATTTCGGAGATCGTCTGCTCATCCCCTTTGAACCAATGAAAGTGAGCATGCTTTACATTATATTGTTGCAGTAATTGCAATGCTTTTGCAGCATCTTCATATACGGCATGCAATACAATCGGTCGTTGCCACTCACTGGCAAGCTTCACAAACTTCTCTAGTAAATCGATATAAAGCTGTTCATCAAACGGTTCTCCAGCAGCAGCTGCTTCTTGTCTTGTATAATACGGTAACCCTACTTCGCCTATCGCAAATCGTTCTGCCGCCACATGTCGTTTCGTCATCCAATCGAGTAATTGCTGTTGCTCCTGCAAAGACGGGAGCGGCTGTTCCGGATGATAACCGTAAGCCGGCATAATAAAAGTAGAATACTGCTTCGCAAGCGCAGATGTAGTCTCGCAAGAGGCAAGATTCATAGACACAGCTACAACAGCTGCTACATCTCCTGCCTGTGCCTCTTGTATTAATCTATCTCGTTCGTCCGCTTCGTATAAGTCCAAATGAATATGAGCATCAATAAACGAAAATGACTGTTTAATCAATTGCTACCAGCTCCTTTTCTTTATGATGCAGCAATTGATAAATCCAATCTTTCAATCGGTTGAACTCAGGCGCTGTCCACAGTTCTTTCGTTCGTGGACGAGCAAATGGTACTATAATTTCTTCTAATACGGTTGCCGGGGCATTAGATAAAACGATAATGCGGTCTGCCAGTAACAACGCTTCATCAATACTATGCGTAACCAACAAAACAGAGCGACGATTGGTCTCCCAGATCGAGAGCAGCCATTGCTGCATTTCTAATCGAGTAAGTGCATCTAGTGCACCAAACGGTTCATCTAATAACATCAACTTCTGTGGAGTTAACAAAGCACGTAAAAATGAAACTCGTTGCTGCATACCACCCGACAACATATGAGGATATGCGGTTGCATAACTATCCAGCCCAATTCGCTCTAGCCATTCTCTGGCTAGCTGTTTAGATTGCTGCGGGTTCACTTTAGCAATCGAGAGCGACAATTCGATATTACCGGTTATCGTGAGCCATGGGAGCAATGCTGCTTGTTGCGGCATGTAAGCAATATGCCCCCGTTCACCTGTTACTTTTTGACCATCGATATAGATATGACCAGTATCAGGAAGCTGTAGACCACCAATCATTTGAAACAGTGTTGTTTTACCGCTACCTGATGGGCCAATTAAAGCGACAAACTCACCATCTTGTACATGCAAGTCTAATTGCTGGAGTACTTGTTTTCGTGGATCGTGCTTTTTCTTTCCACCAAACGATTTCGACAATTGTTCGACACGCAACATTATGTATTTTCCCTCCCGTTCTGCGGACGCCACCTTACAAAATATCGTTCTGCCAAAGCAATAGTACCAAATAGCAACAAACTAATCATAATAATAATAATAACTGCTGCAAACACTCGTTCTGGCTTAAAATTACGGGATGAAATTAACAAAAAACTACCCAGCCCTTTTTTGGGAGCTAGCCATTCTGCAACAACGGCACTTAACACGCTGTAGGTTACAGCTATTTTCAATCCAGAAAATAAATGAACAATCGAATATGGTAGCTCCAAACGCCAAAACAGCTGCCACTTGGAACTGCCAATCATCTCCATGTAATGAAGCAACGTTCGATCTGTATTAGCCAGCCCGTTTAACATCGCAATAACTACTGGGAAAAAACAAACAAGCGTTAGTAATAATACTTTTGGCAATAATCCAAATCCTAGTAACATCGTAAGAAGCGGAGCAATAACGATGACTGGAATGTTTTGCGATAATATAAGTAACGGATACATAGCCGAACGTAGTAGTGGGCTCAGATGCAGCAAGATTGCTATAACAAATCCAGCACCTGCACCAAACGAAAATCCTAGTAGCGTTAGCTGCAATGTAGCCGATGCGTGTTGTTGAATTAAGTCCCAATTATGAATGGTCTCCTGCACTACTGCTAATGGTGCAGGAACTATCCAATCATACACCCAGCCAAACGATACTGCTGCTTGCCACAAGGCAAGCAGCAGTATCATCGCAGTAGCTGGCGGCCATATTTTAAACCAAAGATGACGTAAATGCGATTTATTGTTCATCAATCGTAGCTGCTAGCAACAGAATGAACAATCATTCTACCGCCAGCTCCTCCTATCTACTTATTATTTTTTTCACATCATGTATCTAAATCATTTATTTTGCTGCTGGTAAAAAGTCATTGGTAAATGCTTTTTCTGCTTCTAATGAGCTGTCCAACAATCCACTATCCAGCATCCACTCTGCATAATTTTCCCATACAGATAGTTTTTGCTCTCCCCAACGCGGAGCATCATCTTGATAACGCGGGCTTAACCACGCTTGACTCGCTCGCACTAACTCAGCATCAAGCTCTGGTACAGCTTTTATTAACACTTCTGCTGCTTCTGTCGGCTGATCGATCGCATACTGATAACCTTTGGCTACCGCTGCTACAAACGCTTTTACTGTCTCTGGCTGCTCTGCAATCATTTTTTCGTTTGTCATTACAAGCGGAGTATAGTAATCTAATTTATCTGTGTAATCCGTCAAATAAATCATATTCAAATCAACCCCACGTAATTCCGCCTCTATACCTGTCCACGCATAAAAGATCCATGCAAAGTCAATATCTCGCTTAACCGCTGCAAAAAAGTCTCCATCACCAATACTTAGTAAATCTACTTTGCTAAAATCAGCTTGTTCAGCTTTCATTAACGCTTCAATAACAGCCTGATCAACCGGGTCTCCCCAACCACCATAGCGCATTCCTTCAAATTTCTTTGGAGAATCAATCCCCTTTTCTTTGGGAGAAGCAAATCCAGATGTATTATGTTGAATAATTGCTGCTAACGATACAAGTGGCAAACCAGCAATACGAGCTTGTGTTACCGCCTCTTGATACCCTATTCCAAACGGAACAGTTCCTGCCGCCACAACAGCACTTGCTCCACTCTCACCTGGTGCAATAATTTCTACTTCTAGTCCTTGTTCTGCAAAATAACCATTATCTCGTGCGACATACAATCCCGTATGATTCGTATTCGGCGTATAGTCTAGCACTAGCTGTACCTTTTGTAATTCAGTAGGATTGTCCGTAACTTCATTTTCTGTACCAGCCTCATTATTCTTCCCACTTCCGCAGCCAGCTACTACCAAAATACTTACTAATAACAATACAATATAACTGTTTCTCCAACTTCTCTTTTTGTGAGTCATATTAACTACTCCACTCCATCCCTTTTCTATTTATGTGTCTGTGAACGAAAAAAAACGTTCCTCCTGATCCGGAAGAACGCGATTTGTCAGCGAATAACCACTGCTACACTTCATCCATAACAACGACTAACGTACTAGTCTCCCACTGCTATAAACAAAATGCCCAAATATGCTTCCTACGCCGGCATTATCCGGATCAGGTCATGGGTCGAGATGTACTCATCTCCTCTCAGCCGGTATTACCAGCTCCCCAGAGTTAAACCAAAATAACTAACAGACTCATCATATCAAATAAATTGCAATTTGTCATGCGTCACCTTTTTGATAGCTGCTACATATGGTATAGCATTAGCTCTGTGATGACATTAGCTCCGGAAAGGATGAACCATCCTATGTTTACGATCAGTTTATGTATGATTGTGAAAAATGAAGAAGATAGCTTAGCGCGTTGCCTTGCCTCTGTCCAAGATGCTGTCGATGAAATCATTATCGTTGATACTGGATCAACGGATAACACAAAAGAAATTGCCGCTTCTTTTCATGCCAAAATATATAATTTTACATGGATTAATGATTTTGCTGCCGCTCGTAATTTCAGCTTCGGACAAGCAACAAAAGATTATATACTATGGTTAGACGCTGACGATGTATTGCAAAAAAGTGATCTAGAAAAACTGATTTCCCTCAAAAAAGTGGAACCATTTACTTACGATAGCGTTACAATGAACTATCACTTATCATTTGATCAAGATGGTAAACCAACCTACAGTTTAAGACGAAATCGTCTAGTAAAACGGGAAAACAATTTCCGCTGGATTGGCTTTGTCCATGAGTATTTAGAAGTTGGTGGTAACATACACCATAGTGACATTGCTGTTACTCATCACAAAGAAAAGCAGTATACCGATCGTAATTTACAAATATATTTAACAAAACGAAAAGAAAACCATACCTTCTCCCCACGTGATCTATACTATTTCGCCAATGAACTACGTGACAATGGTCGTTATGAAGAAGCTATTGCGGAATATGAGCAGTTTTTAGCTACCAAATTAGGCTGGGTTGAAGACGAAATTAACGCTTGTATGAAATTAGCAGAATGCCATGGACGTCTGAAAGATCGAGAAAAACAAATGGAAGCACTACTTCGTACGCTAACGTATGATACTCCACGTGCTGAATTCTGTTGCCAATTTGGCAATATGTTTGTAGAAAAGCAGCAATGGTTAAAAGCTATCTATTGGTTTAATTTAGCGACAACGTTAACTATTCCAAAACAACAACTCAGTCCAATTGACTACGCTTCTTGGACGTGGATGCCTCATTTGCAGCTAACACTTTGTTACGATCGTATAGGAAACCGCAAGCAGGCGCTAGAGCATCACCAACAAGCAATACAACTGAATCCCCATCATCCTAGTATTATATTCAATGAAAATTACTTTAAGGGCATTACTCCTTAACTGTATCCTTCCTGCAAAACCAGTTAATGATTTATACTATTAACTGGTTTTTTGTTGTTGGAAAAAATAGGCGGGTATTTTAAGTAAGTAAGAGTGACATTAAAATATGTATATAAATACTTTTAATGGTTAATTATGCACATCCATTTATACTACACAGAAAAAAACAATTTTATGTACTATAATTTAAGTGAGACAGTAAATATTGGAGGTAGCTGCTTTATGACACAAATGCAAGTCAATTTTAAACAGCGAGGACGGAAATTTAATATGATGCGTATAGTTGGTATAGTATTAATAGTTTTAATGTTATTAGCGTTATTTGTTTTTTGGCAAAATAATGGCATCGTTACGACCGTGATCAACTATAGTAATCCGAAAATTGAGGAAAGTTTTGATGGCTATACTATTGTTCAAGTATCTGATTTACATAACAAATCATTTGGCAAAAATCAATCAACATTACTGAAGAAAATAAAGAAAAAGAATCCCGATATGATCGTAGTTACAGGAGATCTCGTCGATAGTAGAAGCACTAATATCGCGATAGCTATGCAATTTATTGAAGGTGCGATGAAACTTGCTCCGGTTTATTATGTCACAGGTAATCATGAGTCAAGAGAAGGAATACTTCCTGAATTAAAGAACAAATTAGAAGTAGCAGGCGTAATGATGATGGATGATAACGAAATGCAAATTGAAAAAAACGGTGATGTTATCGAACTCATCGGCTTATCTGATCCCGCTTTTAGTGGAGGCAGCAATTTAGAAAATAATAATCCTTTAAATCTAGAAGAGAGACTAAATAAACTCTCTGCAAATAAGCAGCAAGCATTCACTATCCTTTTGTCCCATAGACCCGAACTTTTTGATGTATATGTAGATCATAAGATTGACTTAGTATTTTCTGGTCATGCGCATGGCGGACAGTTTAGAATTCCTTTTGTCGGCGGACTAATTGCTCCGGGTCAAGGTTTTTTTCCGAAGTATACTAGTGGAAGTCACACCGTAGATGAAACGACTATGATTGTTAGCAGAGGACTTGGTAATAGTGTTGTCCCTCTTCGCTTATTCAATCGACCAGAACTTATCGTAGTCACCTTACAAAATGAATAAGCAAACCATGTTATAATAGAGAACAAAGAAAGGAGAAATTACGATGTGTGGAAGATATACGTTAACCGTATCTTTGGAAGATTTAATGCTGTATTATGAACTGTCGACAATCATCTTACCAGCTTATGAACCACGTTATAATATAGCACCAACGCAACAAATACCAGCCGTCATCCATGATGGACAAGCAAATCGACTCGGTTTGCTGCAATGGGGTTTTATTCCCAACTGGGCAAAAAACAAACAAATGGCTCATCAGATGATCAATGCACGTGCGGAATCTATTACAGAAAAACCAGCGTTTAAAACTTCATTTGTACGTAAACGGTGTATTATTCCTGCCGATGGTTTTTATGAATGGAAAACAACTTCGACTGGTAAACAACCGATGCGCTTTATTCCAAAAAATCACCATCTATTTAATATGGCAGCCATCTACGATACATGGATTTCTCCTGACAATGAAAAAATAAGCAGTTGTTCGATTATTACAACAGAAGCTAACGATGTAGTAGCTCCGGTACACCACCGTATGCCAGTATTACTAGATAAGCAAGCGACTGCTACTTGGCTAGACCGCAGCATCCAGCAGCCGGAGCTGCTGTTGCCGTTATTGCAACCATATGCTGCCGATCAAATGGAAGTATATGCTGTTACTCCAGAAGTAGGTAATGCTCGATTAGATAGCGTTCATTTTATCGAACGTTATAAAACAGTGGAACAGTTGCGTTTCTAACGAAACATACTCCATAATTTAAGCAAGTGGATCGTGTTATTAGGATCGATTTTTTGCGCTAATACAAAGGCAACCATTTGTTGTTCTTCATGATCTGTCAATTTTTCAGATACAATTGCAGCGCTTTGTTTAACAAGCCGCCTTACTTTTGCTCGATTTTGCAAATCTGCTTTCGTTACACCATCAAGCAACTTTTTCATTTTGTCTTTGTACAGCGGATTTTTCATTTTTCGTTTCACACGAGCAACTAGCTCAGGGCTCACCCCATAATTTTGATAACTCATTGAAGCCACCTCCATGCTGCATTCCATTTCTAACGATTTACTAATAATAAAGCTGCTTATTCACAGCAGACTATCTTTACTATATGCGGCATGGAGGTAAATATTGCCTAATCAAATTGTTCTCCTTGAAACTTCTCATCTTTTTTTAAATATAATTGTAAAGCAGTATACTGATTATCGTTCCAAAACTGCTCACTGGCTGTTAACTGAGTAGCGTCGTCACGAGCCTCTTCTAATAATTGGTAATCACTAACAAGATCAGCTAGACGAAACTCTGGCAATCCACTTTGTTTTGTCCCAAAAAACTCACCTGGTCCGCGTAACTCCAAGTCTTTTCGAGCCACTTCAAAGCCATCGGTAGTCTCCGTCATCACCTTCATCCGCATTCGACCTGTTTCTGACTTTGGATCCGCAATTAAAATACAATGAGACTGATGAGACCCACGACCAACCCGACCTCGCAATTGATGTAATTGCGACAATCCAAAGCGCTCGGCATCCATAATCGCCATAACCGTAGCATTGGGAACATCAACACCGACTTCGACAACCGTAGTAGCGACAACTACTTGCAACAAGTTACTGCTGAATGAAGACATCACTTGATCTTTTTCTGCTGCCGTCAGTCTGCCATGCAATAAACCAATCGTTACGTCAGGTAATGCCTGCTGCAGCTGGATATGCATATCAATCGCATTTTGCACTTCTAATTTTTCGGATTCTTCAATTAATGGGCAAATCATATAAGCTTGTCTCCCACCATTTACCGCTTTTTGTATAAAAGCGATGACTCGATCAAAAGCATCATGCTTCACCCAATATGTTTTAATTGGTTTACGCCCGTAAGGCATTTCTTTTAACGTAGATACATCCATATCACCGAAGGCGGTGATCGCTAGTGTACGAGGGATCGGCGTTGCCGTCATCGTCAAGACATCCGGGTTAATCCCTTTCTTACGCAGGACACTACGCTGATTAACGCCAAATCGATGCTGCTCATCCGTAACAACTAATCCAAGATTTTTAAATCCGACAGTTTCTTGAATAAGCGCATGTGTACCAACAACAATATGAATCAATCCCATCTGTAAACCAGCAACAATATCACGTTTATTTCGCTCTGTCATACTACCTGTCAATAGCTCAACGACAATGTCTGTTCCTGCATAGAGCTTTTTCAAAGATTTTAAATGCTGCTCTGCCAATATTTCGGTCGGAACCATTAATGCTCCTTGATAACCAGCAACATAAGCACCATACAAAGCAATAGCTGCTACGACCGTTTTACCCGATCCAACATCTCCTTGTAACAATCGATTCATTGGACTGTTGCGCCGCATATCGATCAGCAGTTCATTCACAACTTTTTTCTGTGCTGCCGTTAGTTCAAATGGTAAAGTAGCCGCAAAATCACGAATCGACTGACTATCTATTGCCATCGCAATTCCGGTGCTACGCTTTACATGAATGATGCGAAAAGCTTGTATTTTGAGCTGAAATAAAAATAATTCTTCATAGACCATTCTTTTTCTTGCTTGAAGCCCAGCATTGACGTCTTCTGGCAAGTGCATTAAGGAAATAGCTGTCTTCCTATCCATTAATTGATGTTTACTCACTAATGGAGGTGGCAATATTTCTTCAATGGCAGCAGCATATTGTTTTAATGCTTGACTAATCGTTTTTCGCATCCAACTTTGCGTAAGTGAGCCGCCTACCGAGTAAACAGGCTGTAGCGTATCTGTCTTTCCACCTCGTACAATATGCTCTTCACTACCTGTAGTAAAGTTATCATGTGCACGAGCAGCAGAGCCACTAATCCATTCATGTTCCGCAACAGTTAATTGCAATCGTGATTGCTCCCATTTTCCTGTAATCATTATTTCTTTCCCAGGAGTAAGCTGCTCCTTTACATAGTGACGATTAAACCACACAGCAGTGAGCAATATACCGCCACTCTCTACTTTACAGGTCAGCCTTGACTTATTACGCCCATACCTTTGAAGTATCGGCATACCGCGTACTACCGCTATAATCGTTGTCTTTTGTCCATCTTCTGATTCTGCAAGTTCCTTCACTCGATAATCTTCATAGCGAAATGGAAAATACAATAGTAAATCTTCAACAGTAAATATACCAAAGGCGTGCAGCTCACTTTCTTTAGGAGCTGTCACGCCTTTGACTTGCCTTACAGCAAGTTCGCTAATTGCTATCATCTTACGCTTCACACCCTATACATAAAGACAGCAGACGTACCAGGTCCAGTATGTGTACCTATAACAGCACCGACCGTTGTATAGCTTATTTTTTTTACGTTCAGTTCTTGTTTCATTCGTTCACCAAGCTCCATAACGGCAGCTTCTTTGTTCTTTGTGAAAGCTAATATCAAATGTACACTATCAGAACCAAACTCTTCTTTAAGTAACTCCACTATACGAGCCATTGCTTTTTTGGAACCTCGAACTTTTTCTTTTGGCATTACTTGACCCGATTCATCCAATGTCAAAATTGGTTTAATGTTCAACAAGGAGCCGAATAATGCAGCTGCTTTTCCAATCCGTCCACCTTTTTGCAAATACTCTAACGTATCGACTAAAAAATATAGTTGTAAACCATCCTGCAATCTTTGTATCTCTGCTAATATATCTTCTTTACTATGACCATCTCGGGCCATCTCAGCAGCACGTATCACCTGTAAGCCAATACCGTACGATGCAGACTTGGAATCAATTACGGTAATATCCGCTTCGTCTTCCAACATAGATTGCGCAATAGTAGCCGACTGATATGTACCACTTAAAACAGCTGCCAGATGAATAGATATAATTGCTGCACCCGGATCTTCTTTTAGAATCTGTTCATATACTTGTGTGAACTCAATTGGCGAAGGTTGCGATGTTGTTGGTAATACAGGAGACTGAATTAATCGTTCATAAAACTGCTCCGTACTCATCGTCACCGCGTCAAGCAAAGTATCTTCACCAAAGTGAATTTTCAATGGAATCATCGTGATGCCAAACTGTTCTCTTTCTTCTAACGGCATGTCCGCTGTACTATCCACTACAATTCTCACTTTACTCATTGACTAACACCTCCAACATATTTTTCCATATTATCATGTGTTATGTCTTACTCTAAGCCAAATAAATATGGATATAGCGGCTGGCCACCTTGTTGTACATCTATTTCGAGCTCTTCATATTGTTCTGAGAGCCAGTCAACGAGTTGAGCAGTAATTTGTGAATCTGCATCTTTTCCGATTAAAATAGTTAATAAGTCTCCATCATCTTCCATCAGTATCGCAAGTAACTGTTGACAAGCAACAAGTAAATTAGCATCAGCAGCTACAATATCTTTTTCACTTATCCCAATATAATCTCCCGATTTGATCGTTAGTTCATCAATAATAGTATCTCTAATCGCAGTAGTAACTTGCCCCGATTTGATATGAGCAGCTGCACTAATCATCCATTGCTGATTGCTCTCGATCAATTCCTCTTCTTTAAAAGCGAGTACTGCAGCTAATCCTTGCATTACGGTACGAGTTGGAATGACTGTTACGTTGCGTTCGCTAAGAGACGCTGCTTGCTCCGCTGCCAAAATAATATTACTATTGTTCGGCAATAAAATGATGTGTTCAGCAGATAACGAATCAATCGCTTTAACAAAATCTTCCGTACTTGGATTCATTGTTTGTCCACCAGACAAGACAATATCTACGTCACTAGAGCGGAACAGTTCTGCTGTTCCTTCACCCATCGCTACAGCAATGATGCCATAAGCCGCTTGCTCGTATACTTGACTAGGAGACGAGATGTCTTCTGGCGCTTGTCCAGCAAGTAAGGCAACTGCTGCTAGATCAGCAGGTTCATAGCTTACATCTTCTTGCACCAAATCTCGATGCTGCTCACGCATGTTTAATATTTGAATATCATCTAGTTCGCCATAAGGAAGCGACAAATTCAATACATTTCCTGGCTTGCGCGTATGAACATGAACTTTAATAATATCATGATCTACGATTACGAGTATGGAGTCTCCATCTTTCCCCAATTCTCTTTTGTAAGCAACTTCATTAAATATAGGTGCTGTTTTTTCAGCATATTTACGATTAATAAAAAACTCCATATCATAAGGAAATACAATATCGGCAGTTGACAGTTTTGCCTGCGCAGCCAAATTGTCCATTAATGGCGATTTATTAGAAACTGGTGTCGTCGGAACAGCTACTTCTTCCGGTGGTGCTGCTTCGGAAGTTGCAAATAACGAATCCGAATAGTTGCTACCCATTTCAGAATCAAGCAAACTTTGCAAAAACCCTTCATATATAAATACGAGTCCTTGCCCACCAGAATCTACGACACCTACCTGTTTTAATACTGGCAGTTGATCCGGTGTTCTCTGCAATGCTTCATTGGCACGTTGATGTACTTCGCGCATCATATCAATCATATCTGTATGACGTCGAGCATATTGAGCTGCATGGCGAGCTGCTTCCTTAGCTACTGTAAGAATCGTACCTTCTACCGGCTTTACTACAGCTTTGTACGCCATATCTACACCATGTTGGAGCGCCAGCGCAAATACAGTTGCATCGATCTGCTCGTGCGCTGCTATCGAGCGAGAAAACCCTCTAAATAATTGTGACAAAATAACGCCTGAATTTCCACGCGCTCCCATCAATAGCCCTTTTGACAACGCTTCTGCTGATTTACCTAAGTGAGACGTCAGTTTTTCACGTAGCTCTCTTACACCAGAATCCATCGTCAAATTCATATTGGTGCCAGTATCACCATCCGGCACCGGGAATACGTTCAACTTATTAACATACTCCGCATTTCGTTTTAAATATTGTGCGCCGGATAATGCCATAGCTGCAAAATCCATTCCATTTATAGAACGCTTACCCAATGAAAAATCCCCTTCCACTACCTGGATACCATAACATTCTGGATATAAATATCAATTTGGTCCACTTTCAAACCGGCTACTGCTAATAATTCATATTTAACTTTCGTCTGTATGTTATGCGCTACTTCCGAAATTTTTGTACCATAACTGACAACAATGTGTAGATCGATATGTAACTCATCGTTTTCTCGGCGAATAACGACACCACGCGACCAGTTGTCTCTGCCAAGCAGCTCTGCTAAACCATCTTTAAATTGTTTGCGCGAAGCCATACCAACAAGCCCATAGCAACTCATTGCAGCCGAGCCTGCAATTGCTGTAATAATTTGATCAGACACATAGATCGCACCAAGTTCTGAGTCAAGTCTGACGGTCATATTAACACTCCCTTGCTTCATTGTGTATGGACTAATAACCATTGTACTATAAAGCTGCCAAATATTGAAGTCTGTAAAGCAAATCGTCACCAGAGATACTTTATTAAGAAAAAGTTGCTGATCTTTCAAATGTATGGTACTATATTCAAGTGTGTTTTATTTTGCGTCGGTATTGTACATTGCATAGTTATTGCAGTAGTTTAAGGAGGTGTAGTCATGTCCCGCAAATGTTATATTACAGGTAAATCACCTGGTTCTGGCAACAATGTTACTCATGCCAACAACAAATCCCGCCGCTCATGGGGCGTAAACGTGCAAAAGGTTCGCATTCTTGTTGATGGCAAACCTAAACGTGTTTATGTCAGTGCTCGTGCATTGAAATCTGGTAAGATTGTTCGCGTGTAATCGCCATATGCCACTAACAAAAGCACCTGTGACCAGGTGCTTTTTTATTACAATAAAATAAGATGAGCTTTCCATCTACATATGGAACTTCAATTCCAATATCCAAATCTAACGAACAACAGCAAGAAAAAGTCCCATATGCAGCATTGTTCCAGCACTTAAACTGCAATATATATGCTCAAAGATCGCAACAAGTGGGCAGCAAAAATTAATTTTTCTGGAACGTATTTAAAATCGCTTTAACAAACCCGCCTAAAAATTTAGGCAATCTGATCGTATAAAATTTCATGCCTCTTCCCTCCTCGTACACGCTCTTCGAATAGTGTCATCACTAACATTTCGTCATCTACTTATGTTTTCATATTATGCGTCAGTAACTTGTACTATTCCTTAAGACAAGCGAACAAGGAAACAAATAGGCTTCTATTTAGTTAACGGGGAACAATTCTGGATGTGCTTTAGCTGTTAAAAATATTGCGTACACAAAGGCACACAAGAAATATAAGATAATTGCTAGAACAATAAAGATAATACGATGTGATAATTTTTCGAAATGTTTAAAAAAACGAATCCCAATATACAGAGCTAATAAAGAAAAGATGTATTTATGAAATTGTGGCGTATAGGCAAATAACGATAGTAGTACAGCAGCCAATAGTGAATGCAGTGTAATCAAAAATCCATTCTTCAACGGTGAGCGTTCATATTCGTCCATTTTTTCCCTCCTAACGAAGTACGTTAATGGAATACTCTAAATCTTCTGCCCCAAATATAGCATTACCCGCTACTAATACATCGGCTCCCGCTTCTTTTACGAGCGGTGCTGTCTCGGCATTAATGCCGCCATCCACTTGTATTTTCAGCTGGTGTAGTTGTTTACTTTTTTTCAATTGCTGTACTTGCTGCAACTTGTCTACCGAATAAGGAATAAATTGTTGCCCACCGAATCCAGGATTTACGGTCATAATTAATACAAGATCAAGATCATGGATAATCGGCTCCAAACTAGCAACCGGTGTAGCAGGATTAAGTGCAACGCCAACAGGTATTCCTTTTTCTTTCACATAATGGACAGTCCTGTGCAAGTGAACCGTCGATTCTGCATGAATGGTAATGCGATCAGCTCCAGCTTCTATGTACTGATCTATCGATAACTCTGGCTTTTCTATCATCAGATGTACGTCGAATGGTAACGTCGTTACTTTTCTGATCGCTCGAATAACAGGAGCACCAAACGTTAAGTTGGGTACAAAATTACCATCCATCACATCTATATGAATCCAGTCAGCTCCAGCCCGCTCTATGTTCTTTACTTCTTCTCCTAATATAGAAAAATCAGCAGACAAAATAGACGGTGCTATTAGTATAGACATAACTGTTAATACCTCCTCTTGCTGTCATTCATTTCTTGCAAAAATATTTTATAATGCTCGTAACGTTCCATCGCTATGCTACCCGCTTGCACTCCGGCAATAACTGCGCAGCCTGGTTCTTGCACATGAGTACACCCACGAAACTTGCAATCGCCTGCTCGTTCACGCATTTCTACAAAACAATAGCTCAAATCTTCCACACCGAGTTGCGCAAAATCCAGTTGGCTAAATCCTGGCGTATCAGCTACCCAACCTCCGTCAATATCAATAAGCTCTACATGTCTTGTCGTATGTTTACCACGCCCTAGCCGCTGGCTGATGGCGCTAGTTTCTAGATTCAGTCCTGGAACTAATTGATTCAACAAAGACGATTTCCCTACACCAGATTGACCAGCAAATACAGCGATATGACCTTGGAGTCTTTCCTTCAGCTCAGCAACACCTGTCTGTTCAGTAGCACTTGTATCATAAATTTCATATCCAAGTTTACTATATATCTGATGAATAGTAGCTATTGCCTCTTTAGCTTCATTCGCTTGCGCCCCTTCTTGTTGTTGCAAATCTTCCTTGCTTAAACATAGAATAGGCTTTATTTCCGCATGTTCAATATGAACGAGAAATTTATCAAGCAACTGTGTGTTAAGAGATGGTTCGATGACCGAAAAAACGAGCACCACTAAATCAATATTAGCAACAGGTGGTCTTATTAATTGAGAGGAGCGAGGCAACAGTTCATCGACTGTCCCCTCGCCATTTTCCGTTAAACTAAACTGTACTTTGTCACCAACTAAAGGCGTTAACCCTCTTTTTTTAAAAACACCTCTCGCTCTGCATTGCACTGACTTCATATCATATCCAATATCTACTAATGGCTGATCCGGCTGGACGTAGTAATAGCCACTTAACGCTTTGACAATCGTTCCAAAATGCTGATTACGTTTCATTGTAGCGCTTGTTTCACTCATAACCATCGCCATCCTGCTCTGTATTCGTATCGTCTTCCACACTTGCTTGTACCTCATCAACAACAGGTGGCTCTTCTTCTTCAATAGGTGGCGGAACTTCAGCAGAAGGCTCTGGAGGAAGCTCTGCGCCTGGAATAGTTACAATTTCTGAACCATTTCCTCTAGCCGCTTCGTCATAACTAATTTGTCTTATATCAATAAGCTGTCTATCTCTTGTTATAGATACTCTAGCGACAGAATCAGGCGCCAATACGACGGTTACCGGTATAGTTTCTGTACTATTAATAGTCCGAGATATCGTATCAACATCTTCCCCGCGCGCATCTGAATAGGAAATTTTCACTTCACTTTGCTGATCAGCTTTTGCCGGAGAAATTTTAATTTCGAAACGATACGATCTTGCTTCAGCAGGTATTCCTTTACTTACCCGTATAACAACGTTAGAGCCAGGTACTACTTTTTCGTTACTTTGATAATTATCTTGACTTAAGACAATATCTTTTTCTACAAAATAACTAGCTTCATACAAAATATCTTTTTCGTCCAACACTAACCCTACTGCTTTAATAGCATTACGTGCTTGCTGCAAGGTCATCCCTACCAAATCTGGCATATCTACCGGTTTAGGGCCATTACTTACTGTTAAAACTAGTTGCACTTGCAATGGATCGATATTTTCTCCACCACGGATAGATTGTTCCAAAACAGTATCTTTTGCTTCATCGTCACTATAGACGAGTTTAGCAGTAATTTGCTTTTCTAAAATACCGATTTGTTCCAAACTAGCCAATGCTACATCGTATGGTTTCCCTACTACATCGATCATACCTTCTAATTCTGGTCCATCACTTACCGTTAATTGAATTAATGATCCTTCTTTTACCCGTACTTCTTTTTTCGATTGATTAATAACAAATCCTTTAGGTACCTCTGTACTAAATTCCGAAATGACAGGATATTCGATGCGCAGCTTCGCTTCTTCCAGCAATTTTTCTGCTTCTCCTAGCTCCTTATTAATAACATAGGGAACTTCTACATCTGGAATAGATATTTTATTCAATACCCAATAAAACAAAGCAACCAATATTGCTAGTAACACCAAAGTAACACCGACAATAATAAGCGGCTTCTTCCATTTCTCTTTTGGGCTTACCTTTTTCGTTGCGGTCATGTGCGTATCTGTAGAAGTATAGCCAGTAGGAGAGGTATGATCCAATTGTTGCTCCTCACCTCTATATTGTCTAGATTCCACCTTAATATCTTTGCCAACGACTGGCATCACGATTGTCTCTGCATCCTCGTCATCCATAAATGATATTTTAGGTTCGTTTCTTCTTTGTGGTGACAAACAAGTTGCCAAATCTGCAATCATTTCTGTAGCTGTCGCATAGCGCTGATCGGGATTTTTGCGCATTGCTTTTATAATAATGTTTTCGACACTTTGCGGAATAGTAGCATTAATAGTGCGTGGGTCTGCAAAATCTTCTTGCAAATGCTTCAGCGCTACACTTATTGGGCTTTCTCCCAAAAAAGGCAGCTGTGCAGTTAACATTTGATAAAGTACAATCCCTAAAGAATATAAGTCAGATTTTTCACCTGTACTAATCCCTTTGGCATGCTCTGGCGAAAAATAATGGACAGATCCTATAACGCTACCAGTTTGTGTTATCGTGGAAGACGTTACCGCTCGTGCAATCCCAAAATCGGTAACTTTCACGCGCCCATTGTTACCGACTAAAATATTATGAGGTTTAATATCACGATGAATAATATGATTAGAATGGGCGTGATCTAACGCATCTCCAATCTGGATAGCTATATCCACAGCTTCCTCGACCTGTAGTGGAGCATATTCTTTAATAATTTCATTTAAATTACGTCCTTCAATATATTCCATCACGATATAATGAGTATCTTCTTCTTCTCCAACATCATAAATACTAACAACGTTAGGATGCGACAAAGCAGCAGCGGACTGCGCCTCGCGGCGAAAGCGTGTGATAAACTCTTCATCGTGGACAAATTGTTGACGTAATATTTTAACTGCTACTTTGCGATTAAGCAAAATGTCGTTAGCTTTATACACTAACGCCATTCCACCGCCGCCTATACGCGAAATAATTTCATATCGTCCACCTAGTTCATGTCCAATCATTTCGCTCGCTCCTCTCGTTGTCCATCAAGAGAATTTTCTATCAGTGCGACAGTAATATTGTCGTCTCCTCCAGCAGTTAGTGCTAACCGAATGAACTCATTCGCTTTTTCATCCAGCGATAAATGATGAGCAGCAATCGTTTGTTGCATTTCTGCTTCACTAACCATATTAGTCAATCCATCACTACATAATAACAATATGTCATTGGTTGACCATGGAAATGATTGTATATCTATCTCCACAAATTCATCCGTACCTACCGCTCGCGAAAGTATGTTACGTCGTTTATGAACGGCAGCCTCTTCTTCCGTCAATTGACCGCTTTTCACTAATTCATTCACCAACGTATGATCACTTGTAAGCGATGTAATCGTCTCTTTAGAAAATAAATAAGCGCGACTATCTCCAACATGACCGATAATAATTTCGTTATTACAAACTATTGCAGCTACGATGGTCGTTCCCATCTGATAATAGCGTTCATCGCTGCTAGCTAGTTGGTAAATTTGCCGATTCGCTTCAGTAATCGCTTGTCTCATTAACATTTTACCTTCATCAACAGTTATTGATGGATGATGAATACTTTCTTGCATTATCTTGCTGAACGCTTGGACAGCCAGTTGACTTGCCACATCGCCAGCAAGATGCCCTCCCATACCGTCAGCAACTATAGCAAGTGCTACAGTATCACTCCACTTTTCTGTCCACGCATTATCTTCATTCACGTGCCGGACTCGTCCGACATTACTGCGATTTGTCAATATCAACTGCTCATCACCTCGTCGTCTTTTCCATATGTTTCGCTCGTAATTGTCCACAAGCAGCTGCTATATCATGCCCTTGCTCACGGCGAATAGTAACATTAACACCTTTTTCTTCCAATATACGTTGAAACTCAAATATTTCATTCCGTGATGTACGTACATACTTGCGCTCAGGTACGTGATTTACTGGAATCAAGTTCACATGACAAAGTAATTCCGTTAACACTTCTGCCAGTTCTTCTGCATGCTCAGGCTGATCATTGACACCGCCAATTAAAGCATATTCAAAGGAAATTCTTCTTCCCGTCTTCGCTATATAGTAACGGCAAGCATCCATTACTTCATCGAACGGATAGCGACGATTAACGGGCATTAATTTGGATCGCAATTCATCATTCGGAGCATGAATCGATAATGCCAAATTAATTTGCGTATTTTCGTCCGCAAACTTATACATACCGGGTACAATTCCACTTGTAGAAACTGTAATATGGCGCTGACCAATATTCAAACCACGTTCATGAATCATTATTTTTAAAAAGTTAAGTGTAGCATCGTAATTTTCAAATGGTTCACCTGATCCCATAATTACGATACTAGAAATCCGTTCATTGGTAGCATCAAGCATTCGTTGTGCTGTTACAACTTGGGCTACAATTTCACCAGCGGTTAAGTTACGTTTCAATCCACCTAAAGTAGAGGCACAGAACGTACATCCAATCCGACAACCTACTTGTGTCGTTACACATATGCTAGTCCCATAATTATGGCGCATAACTACTGTTTCAATTGCATGTTGGTCATGCAATCCGAATAACAGTTTCACCGTTCCATCTTTGGATTCAAAACGTGTGATTTCTTCTAAAGCAACAAAACGAAATTGATCGTCAAGTTGTTCTCTCATCATTTTCGGCAAATTGGACATATCCTCAAAACTAGTTACTCTTTTAACATACAACCAATCAAACAATTGATCAGCTCGAAAAGTTGGTTGCTTGTTATCTAGCATCCATTGTCGTAATTCTTCTAATGTATAATCATATATTATCGGTTTCATCTCATCACACCTGTACTAAAAATTATGGTCAAAACAGCTAAAAATAATTCCTTGCTCATGATCAACTGTATGGCCATCGTTTTATTTTACCATAAGGATACTTATTGAGCTACATAACGCTAGCTATACTCACTTAACTAGTCAGTTCTTACCATTCGTGCTATAAAGAATCCATCGGTATAAAAGTGGTGAGGCAACAATTGCAACATACCATTAAATGAGTCATCTATTACATTGTTATCCGCTAGCACCTTCAATATACTTTCCGACCAGTTACTATCCAACTTATACTGCGGATGCTCTGCTAGAAAAGCTGTTATTTGCTGTTCATTTTCCAGTTGTTCAATGGTACATGTACTATATAATAGCACACCACCTCTTTTTACTAGCTTCGCTGCTTCTTGCAATAATTGACGCTGCAAATTAGCAATTTCGACAATATCTGCTGCCGACTTCGTCCATTTAATATCCGGTTTACGGCGAATAACACCAAATCCAGAGCAAGGAGCATCCAAAAGTACGACGTCCATCGAATCCGGAGCGAAACGTTCACTGATCTGTAGCGCATCCCCTACAATAGCCTCTACATTGGACAACGATAATCTAACCGCTTGCTCCTCGATTAAAGTTTGCTTATGGGGGTGAATGTCATTTGCCCAAACTTTGCCCGTTCCCTGTAATAACTGAGCAAGATGCATACTTTTCCCACCTGGTGCAGCACACAAATCAAGCACTTGACTGTTTGGCTTAGGATTAGCAACTTCAGCTACTAGCATTGAACTTTCATCTTGCAATGAAAAGCGACCTGCTATATGATCACGATGACTAGCAAGATGCCCACCGTTCAGGGCAACAATTCCCAAGGAAGAAAGCAATGATAGTCTAACGTTATATCCTTCTTCTTCCAATGTTTCCATAACAGCTTCTCTTGATGTTACTAACGGATTAATTCGTAAGTTAGCTGGAGCTGGCAAATTACTCGCTTCACATATCGCCTCAGTCACTTGTTCACCGTATGTAGCCACTAAACGTTTCACCAACCACTTTGGATAAGAATGCATGAATGATATGCGTTCTATTGCGTTCTTTGCTTCTATATTTTCTGGAATAATATCTGCTTTCTGCCGGATCATCGCTCGAAGTATGCCATTAACCATACCAGAAATACCACTATGCCCATACTTTTTCGCCAAATTAACCGCTTCGTTCACAATAGCATGATCAGGTACACGTTCCAAATAGAGTAGTTGATAAACGCTCATTCGTAATAACTGCAATACCCACGGTGATAATTTATCTATTCCTTTAGCTACATACCGTATCAACCAATAGTCAATCGTACGTTTTCGTTGAATAGTTCCGTACACTATTTCAGTAGCCAAACCAGCATCTACACCCGATAATTGTGCTTGCTGTAGACGCTGATTTAAACTGATCTGACTATAAGCTCCATGCTCTGCAACTTCTTGTAGCACTTGCAATGCTAGCTCACGCGCAGACGTTGCCGGGGCTTTCCCCAATCGATTGGCACTACGACTCCCCTGCTGATTTCCTGTTGATTTGGGCTGTTTCATAGGGAGTCACCAGACGTAAAGCGATCTTGACCACTATTGATCCGAGCACCGGTTGCCCATTCATTAGCTGACATTTTCTTTTTCCCTGCTGGCTGCACTTCTTGTAATAATAAAACACCATCACCCGTTTGTACATAAACACCATCATCATCTACTGTGACAATCGTTCCCGCAGGATGAGCTGTCGCTTCTGCTTGATTCGGCAAAGAAGCCCATACTTTAAATGGTTGATCTTGCCAAATCGTATACCCACCTGCCATTGGTGACAATCCACGAATTTGATTAAAAAGGGCAGTAGCACTTTTATTCCAATCTAATCGTTCATCTTCACGTGTTAAGTTAGGGGCATAGGTCGCTTCTGCTTCATTTTGCACTTGCGCTACTATTTCTCCAGCTAACAAACGAGGTAACGTTTCGATTAAAAGAGCTGCCCCTTTTTCACTTAACGTTTCAAATAAAGTTCCCGAAGTATCGCTCTCTGTAATAGGTACAACTACGCTACTAATCATATCTCCCGTATCCAAACCTTCAGCCATATACATAATCGTTATCCCTGTTTCTGACTCACCATTTATAATCGACCGTTGAATAGGTGCTCCACCTCGATATTGAGGCAACAGCGAACCATGAACGTTAATACATCCGTATTTAGGTAAGTCCAATACTGCTTTCGGTAATATTTGACCATACGCAGCAGTAACAATTAAATCAGGTTGATAAGCTGCAACTTGTGCAATTGCTTCTGGGCTGCGCATTTTTTCTGGCTGTAATACAGGCAGTCCCGCTGCCATTGCAGCTACTTTTACGGGCGGAGGTGTTAGTACTCGTTTTCTACCTTGTGGACGATCAGGTTGTGTAACAACCGCCACTACCTCGTAATTATGCTGTAACAATTGCTCTAAAGCTGGCACAGCAAATGCAGGCGTACCCATAAATACGATCCGCATCATCATTCCTCTTCTCTGGCAGCAAATTCTGTAATGTCATAAACGCTTAAAGCAACGTCCGTAAACAAAATACCATTCAAATGATCAATTTCGTGTTGCAGCGCTCTAGCAAAATAACCGCTACCTTCTACCACAATGGATTCGCCAACACTATTTTGACCATGAACGACTACGTGATCTGCTCGCTTTACTTCACCGTTCAAGTGAGGAATACTAAGGCAACCTTCCGGTCCTATCTGCTCTCCCGATTGTTCTACAATAACTGGATTAATAATTTCTACTAATCCTCGCTCATCTTTTACATCAACAACGATAATACGTTTCGATATTCCAATTTGTGGAGCGGCAAGTCCAACACCTTCGGCATCGTACATTGTCTCTGCCATATCTTTCAGCAACTTTTGCAAATTAGAATTAAATTTTGTTACTTCTTTTGCGATTTCACGCAATACTGGATCTGGATCTTTCACTATTAAACGAATACTCATCTTCATGTTCATCCTTTACTTTAGTAAATATTTACATAATAACTTGCGGATCAATATCAATACTATATTGTATTTTCTTTTGTATTGATTTCTCTTTATATTGATGGAGCGTACCTTGAATTAGCGCTGCAATATCTATGCTCCCTCGATATTTTAACACACATTGAAAACGGTAGCGATCCTTCATTTTTGCAATCGGTGATGCTACTGGCCCCAATACTTCCAAAGACCTGGGAAAGCCACTGGACAAAGGAACGAGTACTCCTTCATGATCAGCTAATTGACGCAAATCTTCCACAAATTGATGGCTTACTTGCGATAATAGCGGTAATTGATCATGGGACATCGTAACTACAGCTAGCCGACAATATGGCGGATATCCTAGCATACGACGATGCTGTAATTCTTGTTGCACAAAAGTTTCGTAATCATGTTGCTGGCTGGTAACAATCGCATAATGTTCCGGAGTATAGGACTGAATGATCACTTCACCAGGTAGATGATGTCTTCCTGCACGACCAGCCACTTGCGTCAATAGTTGAAAAGTACGTTCCGCTGCTCTAAAGTCAGGCAAATGTAGCGAAGTATCCGCTGCAATAACGCCTACCAGTGTCACATAAGGAAAATCCAATCCTTTTGCTACCATTTGCGTCCCTAACAACACATCAGCCTTACGGCTTTCAAATTGCTTCAACAATTGTTCGTGAGCATTTTTACCGCTAGTCGTGTCTACATCCATACGAATAACTCGAATACCTGGAAACAGTTTGGCTAATTCCGCTTCAACTTTTTGTGTACCTGTTCCAAAAAAACGAATATGCTCGCTAGTGCAAGCAGGACATACTGTCGGTGTTTGCTCGGCATAACCGCAATAATGACAACGAACTACTTGTGACTTTTGATGATAAGTTAGTGCGATATCACAGTGTGGACACATCATCGTGTAACTACAGCTGCGACACATAATGAAAGTAGCAAAGCCCCGTCGATTTAATAATAAAACAGATTGTTCACCTTTTTGCAATCGTTCCTGTAACGCCTCATGTAATCGCCGACTAAACATCGATCGGTTATTAGCTAGCAATTCTTCTTTCATATCAATGACAGTAACTTCTGGTAATGCTCGGTCATTTACTCTTTTCGTCATCGATAGCAATGCAGCTCGTTTATCTTCTGACAGTTTTCCTTTCGGATTGGACATGCTGGCAGCAACGTAGCTTTCTAAAGAAGGTGTAGCAGAACCAAGTATTACTGTAGCTCCATGCATCATCGCCCGTCGGACCGCTACATCACGGGTATGATATTTTGGACTCTCTTCTTGTTTATAACTAGATTCGTGTTCTTCATCGATAATAATAAGCCCCAATTGCTGAAAAGGAGCAAATATAGCCGAACGAGCACCTATGGCAACCATAGACTCTCCATTGCGGATTCTGCGCCATTCATCATAGCGCTCTCCACCCGACAAACGACTATGCATGACAGCTACTTGGTCACCGAATCTCCCTTTAAACCGTTCAACCATTTGTGGAGTTAACGATATTTCTGGAACAAGAACAATCGCTTGCCGTCCATCTTTAAGACAACGATCAATTGATTGCAAATAAACTTCCGTTTTGCCACTACCCGTAACTCCTTGCAATAAAAAAGTATACGGTTGTTGTTTATCTAGCGTTATTGCGATTTGTTCAAAAACAAGCTGTTGTTCTTCGGTTAAAAGTAACGGTTCCGTTGTTTTAAAATGACGACCAGCATAGGGATCGCGTTGTTGCTCCAAGTCTATTTGAATAAGCAACTCTTTTTCTACCAATGCTCTAACCGTCGAAGTGGCGCACTCTAATTCCTTTGTTACATTTACTATCGGAATAGTTTGTTCTTGCGGCTGCTCATACATATATTGCAATACTTCTTTTTGTTTTAAAGCCGTTTTAGCTAATTGATCTAGTAGTGCGTCAAATGGTTGCTGCTGCACTTGCATAGGCATATAGACCGCCTGTACTTTTTTCACTGCTAACTTATCTTTAATATAACTTTGCAGCTGCAGCTTGTTGTCTTTAATCAATTTGCGAATCTCTGCAGCCTCATCCGGAAATTGCTCCATCATCACTGTCCAATTTGCTTTTGGGGAGTGCTGTTCTAACCAGTGCAGTAGCGGGGCAGAGACGCGACTCTTCCATTCGTCTGATTCATCATCGTTAATCGATATAAATCGCTCTTCCTTCCCTTTAAGTGCCGCAGGAATCATCGCCTGCAACGCTTGTGTGTGGGAACAACAATATTTGTGACTCATCCAGCTTGCCAGTTCAATCAAATCAGGTAATAGCGGCGGAGCGGCATCCAACAGTTCGGCTATTTCTTTTAGTTTATGCTGATCTAATCTAGATTCTTCTTGCAATTGGATTACAAATCCTTGCAGCACTCTTCCACCAAAAGGAACGCCCACTCGGCTACCTACTTCTACCCATTCTTGTAAGTGATATGGCACTATATAATCAAAAGGCCGATCCGTTTGACGGCTCGGCACATCGACAATTACTTTAGCTATCAATGCTATAACCTCCGCTTCTCCGTAAGACAAGCAGCAACTACTTCCATCAATTGTGTAGCAATGCTACTTTTTTGCATGAGCGGTATCGTCGTGACTAACCCGGCTGCATTATATATTTGTACAACATTAGTATCAACATCAAACCCTACACCTTCTGCACTTACATCGTTGGCTACAATTAAATCACAATGCTTTCGCCGCAATTTATCCATCGCATATTGTTCAACGTTATTGGTTTCCGCAGCAAAGCCCACTAAAAATTGACCCTTTTTCTGCTCCCCAATCGTTTGTAAAATATCGGTAGTTTTCTCAAGTTCTATCGTTAACTGATCCGCTGTTTTTTTCATTTTTTGCTTCGCCTGCAATACCGGGCGATAATCAGCAACCGCTGCTGCTTTAACGACTATATCAGCCTGATGAAAATGTTCCAGAACTGCTTCGAGCATTTGCTCCGCTGATTCAACCTGTATCGTATGAACATGAGCAGGGGGAGCTATCGTTGCTCGACCAGAAATAAGTGTCACATCTGCTCCCATCATATAAGCAGCTTCTGCTATCGCATATCCCATCTTCCCTGATGAATCATTCGTCAAATAGCGTACAGGATCAAGTCTCTCCACCGTGCCGCCCGCAGTAACTATTACTTTTTTGCCCGCTAGCTGATTACGTCGTGCGAACCAATTCGCAACAGCTTCCACAATTTCCTCTGGCTCCGCCAAACGACCTTTCGCTACATAGCCACAAGCTAACTGCCCTGTGCCTGGTTCCAAAAATAAAGCACCACGCTCCGCAAGTTTTTCCATATTATGAACTACTGCTGGATGCTCATACATATGCACATTCATCGCTGGAGCAATAATTAACGGACATGTTGCAGCAAGTAAAGTCGTACTCAACATATCATCTCCGAACCCTCCAGCAAGTTTGGCAATCGTATTAGCTGTAGCAGGGGCGATAATAATTAAGTCTGCACGATCAGCCAAATCAATGTGAGTGACAACGGCAGGATTACGTTCATCGAAAGTGTCAATTAGTACAGGATTACGTGATAGCGTTTGTAATGTGAGGGGTGTAATAAACTTGGCCGCTGACTCTGTCATAATGACATGGACATTCGCTCCTGCTTGCACTAACCTGCTACAAATCGTCGCACTTTTGTATGCTGCAATTCCGCCTGTTATTCCTAATATTATTGTTTTCCCTGCTACAGTACTGACTGAACTGTTCATTATCTAATCTCCTGTCACAAAAGAATCAGTAGTATAATTTTTATTATATAGTAGTTATTTACATCATAATTATTTGTCTAGCCTTTGAAGCCCGCTCGTAATATGTGCCAAATGATGTTCTACATGCCACGCTGTCCATCCTAAAAAATAAGCTAGTTTTACTTGACTTCCACGCTCCGGATGGTAAAACTGGCGATGAAAATCTGTTTGCTCCATCCCACGTAACAAATGAACCAGTTTTGTAGTCACACCTTGAATAATCGCCACACTAGAAGCTACTGCACCATATCGACTATCTACCGTATTGACCCATCCATCTGGATCGAACGGCTTAATCGTTGGGTTAGATTCTGTCATGGCTAGTTTAAATCGAATATAACTATTCATTAATGCATCAGCCAAATGATGTATAACTTGTCTCATTGTCCAACCATCTGGACGGTAAGGGGTATCTAGTTGCGTTTCAGTCATTTTTGCTACTTCTTGTTCAAGTCGATTTGGGAATTGTTCCAGCACTTCTATCCACTCCGTACGCTGTATGACGGACATACCGATGTATTCAAATTTACCGATGGGATAACGTAAATCTTCCATGCTAATTCCTCCTCATATCTTTACTTGGTAAAAAAGGAGCGCAACTTATAACCAGCTGCACTCCATTCTAGAAATTCTTCTGACTATTCGGCTTTTGTAGGTATCGATTCTACTTTAAGATGATCTTCATAAATCTCTTCGAGCGCTACACCAACATGTTTATGTGACTGTGGCGTCTCTATAATCAATTTATCTCCATTACGCAACATTCTAGCGCGTTTGGATGCAGCAACAACAAGCGTATACTTACTATCAACCTTTTTTAACAATTCATCAATCGATGGGTATAACATTTTACATTCTCCTAACCTATTGTTTATTACCTATTGCACTTGCTGCTGATCGCGAACGTATAACAATATCTTTTCGACAATGTTCCGCAATAATAATAGAACGAACGCGATCACATGCCGCTTCGATTTCATCGTTAACGACCGCATAGTGGTAATGTTCCAACAGTTCCATTTCTTTCGTAGCAACACCCATACGAATATCTATCGTCTGTTGACTTTCCGTTCCTCGACCAGTAATGCGTTGTTTCAATTCTTCCATAGATGGCGGCAACAAAAAAACAAAAATTGCGTTGGGGAACCTTTCTTTTACTTGCATAGCTCCCTGCACTTCTATTTCTAGTATAACATCTTTCCCCGCACTTAGTGTTTGATCAACAAATTCACGAGGTGTACCATAGTAGTTTCCTACATACTCGGCATATTCTAACAATGCATCTTGCTTAATCATCTGCTCGAATTGCTGCCTTGTTTTAAAAAAATAATTAACCCCGTCTACTTCACCAGCGCGCGGCTGTCTCGTTGTTGCTGAAACAGAGTATACAATTTCTGGCATGCGCTTGCGTAGCGCAGTGCATACTGTCCCTTTACCAACGCCGGCTGGACCGGATAACACAATTAACAATCCCATCTGCACAATACTCCCTGTACTATTCGTCGTTATCATCATCTTTTGTTGAGAGACGATGTGCCACTGTTTCTGGCTGAACTGCTGATAATATAACATGATCGCTATCTGTAATGATAACAGCTCGAGTCCGTCGCCCATATGTTGCATCGATCAGCATTTGTCGATCACGGGCTTCTTGTATAATCCGTTTAATCGGAGCTGACTCTGGACTAACAATTGATATTATTCGATTCGCCGAAACAATATTTCCGAATCCGATATTAATTAGCTTAATAGCCATTCCAGATCCTCCCTCCGCCTACGGTCTTTCCACAATATGATCTAATATTTTCGTTTATGTATAACATAGTAACATGAAATAGAGCAAAATATGAATTGTTACCTAGTGTTGACGAAAATGAATAGAGCCATACACGAAGATCGCCTTTATGAACTTATGCCTTATTTTAATTGATTTTTGCTAGTTCAACAAGCTATATTGTCAAAACATTTCACCTCATTCGCAAAGTTTACGATATTTTGAAGTTTTTATAGCATAATAGACAAAAAAGAGCGTGTAACTAAGTTCTACTTGAACAACTTAGCAACGCTCTTCCTGTACAATATTTTAATACAAATTTTACACTTTATTAACGAGTAGCTGGTTTAGCATTAGTCGGCCATTGTTTACGAGGTTTTGACTTACCCAAAACACTACCGATCCCCATGAAAAAGGTTGGAATTCCAGCAGCTACAATAACAAGACACCACTCTCTAAAGCCGATAGCTACCGTTTTGAAAATTGGTTGTAATGCATCAATATAAACGACACCGAGTAAAAGCAAGACAGAAGAAAGTACTGCTAATACAAGATATTTATTTTGGAATGGATTACGATGAAAGATCGATCTGGAACTACGACAATCAAACACATGAATAAGCTGCGCCATAACTAATGTTGAAAATGCTACCGTTTGAGCAGTTCGCAGACTAAGTTCATCTCCCGTACCTTCTTTTAAAGTGAGCCAAAAAGCACCTAACGTACATATACCGATTAAAATACCACGACTAATTATTTTCCAACCTAATCTTCTAGCAAAAATGCTTTCCTTTGCTTTTCGCGGTTTGTGCTGCATCAAATCTTTTTCTGCTTGATCTACACCAAGCGCCATCGCTGGCAGACCATCCGTTACTAAATTCACCCACAAAATTTGAATTGGAACGAGCGGCAGTGGTAAACCAGCCATCATCGCCAAAAACATAACTAATATTTCGCCCACATTCGATGCTAATAAGTATCTAATAAATTTCCGAATATTTTCATAGATGCCACGACCTTCTTCTATAGCAGCAACAATTGTCGAAAAGTTATCATCACTAAGGACGAGAGAAGCTGCTTCTTTCGTAACATCTGTTCCTGTAATACCCATGGCAATACCAATATCTGCCGCTTTAATAGCGGGAGCATCATTGACCCCATCACCAGTCATAGCGACGACATGCCCTTTATTTTGTAATGCTTTAACGATACGCAATTTGTGCTCTGGCGATACCCGTGCGTAGACATAAGTATCATCAACGATGTCTTGTAACGCTTCATCAGACATCGCTTCTAACTGCTGTCCACTTAATGTTTTTCCATCACGAGGAACGATACCTAATTCGCTCGCAATCGCTTCTGCCGTTAATTTATGATCGCCCGTTATCATAACCGTTTTAATTCCTGCTCGTTTACAAGTAGCGATAGCATCTTTTACTTCGCGTCTCGGCGGATCAATCATCCCTGTAAGACCGACAAAAACTAGTCCCGTTTCTGCCATTTGTTCCGACTCACACTTTTCATTGTCTTTTAATTCTCGATAAGCAAGCCCTAATACACGCAAAGCGGATTGTGCCATTTGTTCTCCAGCTTTAGCTGCTTGTTCTTTCAATGTAGCAGTTAACGGTACAACATGACCACCCGATAAAATATAGCTACATTTGTCTAACAATATATCAGGCGCACCTTTCGTGCAGATGAGTTGCCCACCCTGATGACTAAGTACAACTGACATTCTTTTGCGTTCTGAATCAAAAGGAAATTCCATTACTCGCGTATATAAACTAGACAATGTTTTCGCCGATGATCCAAATTTGGTAGCAAGTACAGCAAGTGCACCTTCCGTTGGATCACCTTTTAGTCGCCACTCTTCTTGCTCCACTGCTTTCCTCGATTTATCTACTTTTTCAATATTTGTAACAAGCTGAGCATTATTACATAGTGCACTAATTTGTAGCAATCGTTTAATAGATGTATCGTGTTTAAAATCGACCGATTTTCCAGCTGCTAACAACTGTCCCGTTGGCGTATATCCTTCACCAGTAACATCATACTGTTTGCCGCCTACCCACAATTTAGTTACGGTCATTTTATTTTGAGTTAATGTTCCTGTTTTATCCGAACAAATGACAGAAGCGCAGCCTAATGTTTCGACCGAAGGTAGTTTACGTACAATAGCTTTTCGCTTAATCATCCGTTGTACACCCATCGCTAAAGCGATTGTAACAATTGCAGGTAAACCTTCTGGTATCGCCGCTACCGCTAAACTAACTCCAGCTAAAAACATATTGTAAGCAGGCTGTCCATGAACAATACCAGCAACGACTACCATAATTGTAAGTGCTACTGCAACTACAATTAACAACTTCCCAAGCTGTGCTAGTCGATGCTGCAACGGAGTTTCCATCTCTTTTGTTGATTGAATAAGATCAGCTATTTTGCCCATTTCCGTATCCATGCCAGTACGAATAACGACTCCTTTTGCTGTTCCACGCGTCACCATCGTACCCATAAACCCTAAGTTTCGCTGATCACCGAGCGGTAGTTCCTCATTCATAATAGCTGTTACTTTCTTATTCACAGGTACAGATTCACCCGTTAAAGCTGATTCCTCTATATAGCAACTATTCGCTTCAAATAAGCGTAAGTCAGCCGGAACCCGATCGCCACTTTCCAATATAACAATATCACCTACAACAAGGTCCCGTGCCGGAACTTCTAGCAATTCTCCATCACGCCACACTTTAGCTTCTGGTGCAGATAGTTCCTTCAATGCTTGTAACGAACGCTCCGCTCGAAATTCCTGCACAAAACCAAGAACCGCATTGAGAATCAATATAGCTACTATTGTAATTGCATCTAAATACTCCCCTAGAAAAGCAGCAATCAATGTAGCACCTAGCAAAATTAATACCATCACATCTTTAAATTGATTGAAAAAAAGTACAAAAGGAGATACCTTTTTTCCTTCCGACAACTCATTACGTCCAAGTTTTGCTAATCGTTCTGCCGCTTCTTCTTTACTTAGTCCATGTTTTGTTGAACTTTGTACGGCGTCTGACAGCCGATCAATCTCCATCTGGTGCCATTTCATTTGTTCCATCCTATGACTCCCTCCCGTAATTTGCCAAGTCCTGTGGACAGCCATCTAGTGCAATATATTCGGACAAACTGTAAAATATCACAATTGCTACTTAAGTTTTTTGAACAATTATGGCATGATAGATAAATACAGATAGAAAAGAGGGATGTACGATGGCTTTGGACGGAATTGTTGTTTCGGCGATTGCAGCGGAGTTAGCTAATTACATTGGCACACGCATATATAAAATTCATCAACCGAATCCACACGATCTAATTTTTACACTGCGAACACCGGAAGGGCAGAAACGATTATTACTATCTGCTAACCCTACTTATCCACGAGTTCACTTCACGGAACGAACGTTTGTCAATCCAATTGAAGCTCCTATGTTTTGTATGTTACTGCGCAAACATTGTGAAGGGGGCGTTATTGAAAGCATTACACAAGTTGGGCTGGAGCGGGTTTTGCACTTTGACATTGTAAGACGTGATGAACTTGGCGATTGGAGCAAGAAAAAAATTGTTATAGAAATTATGGGGCGACATAGCAATATTATTTTGCTAGATGAAGAAAGTAATATTGTCCATGACGGTATTCATCATGTCACTCCCGCCATTAGTAGCCATCGAGTAATCTTACCAGGCGTTGACTATATAGCACCACCAGCACAGCATAAAGTTAATTTGCTTACGATAGATAATGAGCAACAATTTCAAGATTTATGGAATCAAGAGGATTTAGCAATGGTCCCAGAGGAAAAACGGATCGTTCAATTATTTAGTGGGATAAGCCCTCTCACAGCTAAACAACTTTTATACAACGCTGAACAGCTGCCTTCCCTTTGGTCTAGCTTATCCGAATTAAAAAGTAAGATCGAACAAAAACAGTACGAACCAACCGTTGTAACAGAAACTGCAACTGACAAAACGTATTTTTCAGCCATTCCACTTACTCATATTGCAGGAGAGCACACAGAATTCCCATCCATCCATCATTGTTTGGAATACTTTTATGGTACAAAAGCAGATCGAGATACTGTCAAACAACGTGCCAGTGATCTCATCCGCTTCGTACAAAATGAAAAAAACAAAAACGAAAGTAAAATTAATAAATTAAAAGAACAATGGGAAGATGCGCAACAAGCCGATGATTTCCGGATTCGTGGCGAACTGTTAACTGCTTACTTGCATGAAATAAATCGCGGGGATACAGAAGTTACTTTAAATAATTTTTATGATGAAAATGCCGCAGCACTAACGATATCGCTTGATCCAAGCATTGCTCCAGCAGAAAATGCACAACGATATTTCCGAAAATATAATAAAATTAAAAATAGTTTAAGCTATATTACGGAACAATCGGCTATCGCTCAAGCAGAAATCGATTATTTTACCACTATACTACAACAATTAGACAATGCATCACTCGCTGACATTGAAGAAATTAGAGAAGAATTAATTGCTGGAAGCTATCTTAAAGAAAAAGTAAAAAAAGGCTCCAAAAAGAAAAAGAGCAGCCGTCCTACACTGCTGCACTATACATCTTCGGAAGGTATTACAATAATTGTAGGTAAAAACAATACACAAAATGACTATTTAACGAACAAAGTAGCTCATGTTTCGGATACTTGGCTACATACCAAAGATATTCCCGGATCACACGTTGTTATTCGATCTACCGACTTTGGCGAAGCAACTTTACAAGAAGCAGCTATACTTGCAGCATATTATAGTCAAGCACGTAACTCTAGCTCCGTACCAGTCGACTACACGACTATACGTCATGTTCGAAAACCGAATGGAGCCAAACCAGGGTTCGTCATCTATGATCAACAAAAAACAATTTATGTGACTCCGGAAGAAAATTTCGTGCAGTCGCTACCGTTCAAAGTAAGTTAAATAAAATAAAAGCAAGTGATTGAAGAGTACAGTACATTTTTGTACTTACTCCACATCACTTGCTTTTCAATTATTATGCTTGTGTAGCTCTACGAAGTTGCTCTACTTCATGCATGGAAACTCCTCGCTGACCAAGGTCGCCATGATAACTTACCCCATTACGTATACCATGGAAATCCGAACCACCAGTGACCAACTTATGATACTGCGTTGCTAACTCCAAATAAAATTGCTGCTGTAACTCCGTATGGTCGGAATGATATACTTCGATCCCATCTACCATCCCTTTGGCAATCAATTGTTCTACATATTCATCTTGCTGATATATCCCTGGATGAGCGATAACACTTACACCACCCGCTTCTCTAATCCACGCACTTGCTTCTTCTGGTGTGATTCGCGGGACAGCGACAAACGCCTGAGCACCTGTTGCTAAATAAAGCCGGAATGCTTCGTCCATCGACGGCACGACTCCAATCTCAATCAATAGCTGTGCAATATGTGGTCTACCTATAGAATGTTGGGCAGCACGTTCCTGTTCGTATCTGCTCAAAAACTGTTCCATCGTAATAGAAACTCCTAGTTGCTGAAGCTTATTAATAATAAGTTCATTACGTCTATCACGAGCATTCCGTTGGCTTGCTAATCTAGTGAGTAGCAATTCATTATCTACATCAATAAAATAGCCAAGAATATGTATTTCCGTTTGTTGAAATACCGTACTAATTTCAACACCAGCAATAATAACAAGTTGTTTACTCGCAATTTTTATTGCTTCTTTCACACCAAAGACAGTATCATGATCCGTAATTGCAATCGCTGATAGTGAAGTTTTCTCTGCTGCTTGTACTAGTTCTGCTGGCGTTAAAATTCCATCAGATGCTGTCGTGTGCATATGTAAATCTGCTTCTATTATTTTTTGCTCTACCATAAACAATATCCCTCCTAATCGTCACTCACCTATTCCCTATATCCTAATTTTACTAGTAATGATAACAAAGAAACAGCTTTTCGTATTCGCTGATTGTATAACTATCAACGAAAAAGCTGTTTCTGTTTGTACACTAAAATAAATGATAGTGCAGTTCTACCCATTACATACTATAAAAATGAGTTTTATCTTCCGTATTTTTTGTATATTCTGTTTTTAACTCATTACGATAAGAACGCTCTACTTTTCGGACAAAAAATTGTTTATCCAATTGCTTCAAAACTTCCTCTGCACGATCTGCATTCACATACATCACAACATAATGAAGTCTTTTAGATATATAGTGAACGGTTCCGTAGCGATCCAAGTTTTTGACAGATTTCAAATCACTTACCCAAATAATGTAACCTATTCGTTCAGGTAACATTGCCCCACTCCTCAATATATCATCATTAGCTGTTCCTCTCACTAACATCCTATACAGCTAATTTCTGTTCATCGTCATTTATTAACCACAACCACCACTGGCGCAGCCACAAGAACCGCCACTGCCACAAGAACCGCCTTTTTGCTTCCCATTACTCGGAACTTTAATGTTAGCGGATACAGCCTCTGCGATCAAAGATGCTACTTCATAAAGCATAAGATCTACGGCATTTTCTGCTTCTTTAAATTTAACAACACTTTCATGAGCAGCTAAATCACGTTCCAATTCCTTTACTTTGGCACGTGCTTCATGAAAATCTGGATGAAACCGTCCAAAACGTTGACACTCTGCAAAAAACTCTTTGGCAACTTGAAATTTTTTAGTAATTTCAGCCACCTCGGTATTTTCTTGCACTTGTTTCTCCCAATATAATAATTCAGCTACTTCAGCCGACTGATTAATAGAATCCCCTAATTCATATGCGCTCGTCAGTAATGTAGCCATATCTATCGTAGGTATACTTGTCCGCGCTGTATTTACTTCCAGAAGCTCTGTATGCTCTGCAGTAAACATTTCACCACCTCATTTCATTTCTATTCCTTATTTATCATAACACAACTACTTCATGAATGAATAGTAGATAACCAGTAAATTACAAGCTTGGTTTTAAAATTTGCATCGCTTGCCATTCATGATCCGTTAGTCGTACTATTGTTCTATGGAAATCATCCCTTTCAGTATTAGCATTTACAGCGTAATGTCCGACAGTTACCCACCCATTGTCTAATTCTACAATCGATTGTGGAATAAATATATATTTCTGATTATTAATTACTATTAACACTTCTGTTTTACAAACAATAGCCTGTTCCATGATTTGTCTTTTAGTTGAAGCATGATACGTTTGTAATTTATCCGTCCATTGTCTCGGTAAGCGATGAAGATGTTCCAACGTCGTATGGAGCATACTATCTGACATAACATTTCTCATGATCTCATCCAGTTCTAACTCAGGTAAAATCACTTTACTTTCTTGTAGCTGCTTATCCTCCTCTATGATAGCTATATTTGTATCTAACAAGGGATAACATATAGCGGCCGGCTCATCTAAAGGCGCTATCGTCTTGGTCCCACTCTGCATCGGATGCCCCATTTTCAGCAACCACTGACGAATGAGCGGCACGATGGTCGAATCTACAATAAAATGCTGCTCGCCTAATCTTTGTAACGATAGCTGTTGTTTAACTGCTGCTTGTTCTAATTCATCTGCAATCGATGCAGATTGACAATCTAACAACATTGCTTGAACAACATACGGAGCAGCATGGTGAGGCATCCATTGCTGTAACATCGTTGACAATATTGCAGGCAGCTCTTTTTCTACATGATTACTTTGTAAAAAATGTAGTAATCGTTCCCTGTTTCTCCCTTGCTCCACTGCCAATGCTAGCGTATCAGCCGAAAAGCGATATATCACCCATTCTTCTTCACTAATACAATCTGCAATCACTTCTAATTCCCAACGTAACCAGTATTGCTCATAAGCAACAATAATATCTCCACTTTCCTGCATTGTTAGTCCTTCCACTTGTTGGTTGGAGCGAACAATTTTGCGAAAGAAATAGGTCTGATCCTTGGACAAAGGAGTCGAACTTTGGATTACTTCTACTACTCCAACTAGTTGCAACAGTTTAAGTATTTGAATAAAAGTAGGATGAGTAACTACTGCCCAGCGATCGACTTCTACATTGTGAAATAATGCTAATTGATGCGATTTTATCGCACTATATTGCAGCAACCAATCAAACCATTGGGTAAGTAGTAGCTGCTCACGTTCATAACTATTCATCTGTAACCATGCCATTAATTGTGATTTGTTCCATTGCAGTTTTTTACCATTGACCGCTATTATTTGCAAACGAATGGCAAGTTCCAATAATAAGTGAACAACGATGGAAGTGGAAGTTGCCTTAACATGGACACCATTTTCAATCAACGAAGTATCTGTTATATCTAATCGTTTACTTACTTTTTCTACCCACTTTTTCGAAAACTGCTGATTGTTATTCAACTTCATATCGGTCCGTGCCAATGCTGATAAAAAAACAAACATTTGTGCTGATAATGGTTTCGTTCCAGAAAAAAATTCGCCACTTAACCACATTTGTTGCTCCATCTCATCCGTTGCATAGACAGGTTGATGCAGTTGTAATCCTTTTTGTACATATAAATATGTTTGAAGTGACATCGTATACGTTGATTCACTAGACATAGAAGAACAGCGCTTTAAGATTGCCGCTTGTTCCAGTGTATGAATAGCTAGCAAACATTTTAATCCACTTAACACCGTATTACTTTGCAAAAATGCTATTAATTGTTCTTCTTCTACCTCCATCGTATGAAATCGCTCTACATAGCAACGAAGTACTGCCTTTACTTCGATTGGCAGCTCATGAAGTAACTTCGCCAACTGCTGATCCTCCACCATCATTTTCGTTCTACCTCCTGCTCCTGATCATCCCAATGCACTCGTTCATAATGATAACCTTGCTCCAGCATAAATAGTTGCCGCTTCAAGGCAAATTCCATCTCCTTCGACTGATCTGTCACCAAAGTATAAAACCAAGCTTGGTTATCGCGTTTCGGTCGTAACAATCGACCAATACGTTGTGCTTCTTCTTGACGCGAACCAAAACTTCCCGATATTTGAATAGCCACTTGCGCATCAGGTAAATCAACGGCTAAATTGGCAACTTTGGACAATACTAACCGCTTTATCTTACCCGCTTTAAATTGCTGAAATAACTCGTCACGTTTTGCTTGAGGTACTTGCCCAGTAATAATCGGAGCTTGAATCAACGCAGCTATTTCGATTAGTTGTTCTAAATATTGACCAATAATCAAAATCGGTTCATCTTCATGTTTGTGCAAAAGCTGCTGTACTACAACCTCTTTACGTTTATTTTCTGCTGCTAGCCTCAATCGTTGACGAACTGTTGCTGATTCATAATCTGATGTCATAGACGGATCAAGGGGAATGGATATCTCCGTGCAGGTTACTGTCGCTATCACTTGCATACTTTCAGCTTTTTTCCAATTCATATCATAAATTTTCGGCCCAATTAAAGAATATACGTCTTCTGCACAGCCATCTTCACGAATTAACGTCGCTGTCAAACCAAGTCTTCTTGTAGCTTGTATATTGGCAGTCATTCGAAATACCGGAGCCGGTAACAAATGAACTTCATCATAAATAATCATTCCCCATTGGCGCTCTGTAAATAATTTCATATGTTCAAATGCTGCTGTTTTATGGCGACGATGGGTTAAAATATGATAGGTAGCTATCGTTATTGGCCTTACCTCTCGTGTAAGACCACTATAAATACCAATGTCTGTTTCTCGAATCGTAGTTTTATCGATTAATTCACGCTTCCATTGCTGCACCGACGTTTCGCTACTAGTTAAGATGAGGGTAGCTTTTCCTACTAAACAAAGCGCCGCTATACCAATAATCGTTTTACCCGCTCCACATGGTAATACAGCAACACCACTACCACATAACCATTCCGTTTGATGATGCCAGCGCCCGACAGCTTCTTGCTGATAGCTGCGAAGTGCTAACTGCTCGCCACTACTCGTTTTAGTCCGAAGATGAACTGCCAACGATTCTCCGGCAATATAACCTGCCTGATCAATAATTGGAAAACCACTTCGTGTGAAATGCTGCTTTATCATGCCTCTATTTTCCGGATTAACAATATATCTTGTTTCTGTCACTTGTTCTACGCACCACTGATCGATTAATTCTACAAAGGAGTGATTTGCTAACAAACTTGGATCAAATGCTAAGATTAAATGCTGTTCATGATAGAATAAGACAGCCTTTCCAAATCTACTGATCCAGCCTCTAATTGTACCTTCCGCCTGCAACGGTAATCCGTTCATACTTTTTTCTTTCAACCACTGTAACAACTTCTTGTCATTTTCCCCCATACTAACTGCATTCCATAACGTTAACGTCGTTATTTTATATAAATGGATATGACCAGCCATACTTTGTAACTCTGCCCATATAGCTAGTCGCTCCTTCACTTCATCTGCTTGCTCCATTCGATCATCTAATAAAATCGTCAAATCAGATTGAATAGAAATAGGCTTGTCTTCTGCAAACTTTTGTTTTAGCCGTATGTCCATTTGAGCGCCCCTCCCTTCATCATTATCATTTAGTATGAGAGATTCTAAGAAAAATTATGCCTAAACGTGAATCTATTACTTGATTTCAGTTAGGATATGGTATAGTAATAACATCTTATTTTCTTCATCCAAATCGCAGGAGGCATTACATTATGAATTCTATAGTGAAATTGTTATGTTTGTTGCTGCTATTCTCCATAGTAGTCGCTTGTTCAGCATCAACAAACAGCAATAAACATATACCAAAAGAAAGTCAGTGGCTGACAGTCGCTAATTATATAAATGGTGAAATTATTGAAATTTCTGTTGACAAACAAATCAAACAAGTGAAATTGTTGTCGTTACAATTGCCTGAACATCTAGCACTTGGTGCTCGAGGAGAAGAATATAGTGCAGCAGCAACAAAACTAATCAAAACGGAGTTACAGTCATCGGAACAAGTCAAATTAACTTTTGATGAGCAGCCAATGAATAGCGACGGTGTACTTGAAGCGATCGTTGAACTTAAAAACGGTAAAATATTAAACGAATTATTGTTAATACAAGGGTTAGCCAAAGTTCATATTGAGGAACCAAATGTAAAAATGGAAAATAAGTATAAAAAGTTAGAACAATCAGCCAAACAATTGCAACGTGGAATTTGGGAAACAGAATTGGATCATTTGGTGGATGCGATACCGCTGAAAAAAATAGTCGATTCTCGCTTTGAACTAGAGGTTGACAAACAAAAACAAACGGTTTATATTTCCAATACTTCTTCTCACGACATTGATTTAGATGGTTGGAAACTAGTAAGTGTGAAGGACAATCAAACGTACACTTTCCATGAATATACGTTGCCAGCGCATAGTACTGTACAACTCATTTCTGGAAAAGAAGCCATAAAAAACAGCCTCCCTAATGTAATCGTCTGGGAAGCTGACCATATTTGGCACTTATCTGATGCTGATCCTGCTGAATTGTATACACACAACAATGAACTTGTTAGCGTCTGGGAAGATCAATAGTTTATTTTTAACTATGATTTATGCTGTAGTCTTCTGCAAGCGTAATAAGCAACGCAGCTGCGTTAATGATTGCCCGTTCATCAATATTAAATTTCGGATGATGATGCGGGTAATTCGCTCCTATTTCATCGTTTCCTGCCCCAACAAACATAAAGCAACCAGGCACTTCCTGTAAGTAGTACGAAAAATCTTCTGAAACTGTAATCGGTTCTGCTCTCACCGTGTGAGTGGAACCTAGCAGTTGCTCTGCTACTGAAAAAAAGCGTGCTGCTTCACGTTTATCATTAATCAAAGATGGATAACCCTGTTTTATCTTCAGCTCGTAAGTTGCACCATGCAATGCACATATATGCTGCAACACCTCTTCTATTCGCTTCATCAAATATAGTCTATTTTGCTCATCAAAAGCACGTATCGTCCCATTCAAATAACAACGTTCTGCAATAACGTTAGCTGCCGAACCAGCTTTTATAGAGCCTATAGATATTACTGCTGGAGCAAGCGGATTTATATTACGACTGATTATTTTTTGGATCGCTTGTACAAAATCAGTCGCTACTATAATAGAATCAATTGCTTCATGAGGCAAACCGCCGTGGCCGCCTTTACCAATAATTTCAATCGCGAATTCATCAGCTGAACTCATAAACGGTCCACCCGTCGTTGCCGCTTGACCATACGGCAGTGGTGTCCACAAATGAGCGCCATAGATAACATCTACATCCTGCAATGCACCAGCCTTAATCATACCAAGCGCACCACCTGGCGAAACTTCTTCTGCTGGTTGAAATATCAATCTACGACTTCCTGACCAGTCATTGTGTTGCTTATAATAAGAGGCAATTGCTAACAATGCGGCTGTATGCCCATCATGCCCACACGCATGCATTACCTGTGCGATTTGTGAGCGATAATGACAGTCTTCTTTTTCGTCTTGGATAGGGAGCGCATCAATATCTGCCCTAAGCGCGATGAAAGGTCCCGGTCGCTCTGCATGTATCGTTACTACCAAACCATAGCCTTCCTCATTTCGCTCAACCTCACAACCTATTTGTTGTAGCTGCTGTTCAATCCAAAGAGCTGTCTGTTTCTCTTGGAACGATATTTCAGGATATTGATGCAAATATCTTCTCCACTCCACAATTTTAGGAAAATGTTGTGCCAAAAACTGCTGCACTTGCTTAGTCATATTCGTCGCCTTCCTTCCCATCTATCCAATAAATGATGAACTTTTTTCGAATAAAACAATAGTTGTTCTAGTAAAAGTATTATGTTAGGGTTGCGTAAGCGGTTGAAACATACTATCATGAGAAAAGATGAATAACCAAGATATAAATAAATTTGGGAGGAAGTACAATGATAATTGATAATAGTGGCTTAAACGGCGTTCAATCCGAACTGCACTATCTCGATGCCAATGCCGAAAAAATAGGCTTTGTCCGCTGGCAATGGGACTACTATCGTGCTACATATGATTTAAAACTAACAGATCGCTCATCTGGCTCGGATTACTACTTACGCGTCAACACGAAAGCGATTGAAGGTAAACTAGAAAACCCTCATGCAATGTTAGAAATAGAACACGTCTATATGGGTCTATCTACTTATCCCCGTGGACTTGATTACGATGCTACTATTCCAAAACATATCGTCGATACAGCGAATCAACGGTTGCAAATGTTAAAAAGATCGTTTGTTTAATTCATCTACCTTGCACTTATCGTTAATTATGTTTCAGTAAAACAATTAAATCGCTCCAAAATTTTATACAGCCAGCTCATATGAGCTGGCTTATCTATATCATGATACATTAGTGATAACAAAGCAGCGGCTCTCCTGCATGAGGAATGCCGCTATCTGGATGAATTCGTTATTTCAAACGAGGCTGTGACTCTTCTATTACTGCAGCTTCTTCTTTGAAAGCAACGCCTTCTACTTTGATATTTACTTCTACTACGTTTAATCCCGTCATATTTTCAACAGATTCTCGTACATTCAATTGGAGTTGACGGCATACTTCCTGAATAGGAATACCGTAATGGACAATTATTCGTAAGTCTATCGCTGCTTCCAATTGTCCAACTTCGACCGACACGCCTTTTTGAACATTTTTACCGCTCAGTCGTTTTGCAAGGCCTTCGGAGATACCACCAGACATAGCTGCTATACCCGGTGTTTCTAATGCGGCAAGTCCCGCTATTGTAGTTACAACATCATCAGAAATACGAATCATACCTGTTTGAAGGTTTTCGGTCATGTCATTCACTCCTCCATTTACCATATAACTACATTGTAATAGAACTAACGCCTACAAGCAAGAACCAACCCTTTATTATGTTAGAAACATGACATATGTCATGCACTATTTTTCCAATTATTGTTCTAAAAGAAAAACAGCCTATACTACAGGCTGCTCCTTTGATCTAATGCTTCGTATAGTACGGCTAAATTACGTTCCAGCCTGCTAACAATATCTCTTCCAACTTGCTCACTCAACAGACCAGCACGAACTGCAAAGTCTACCTCTTTAGAAAAACCATACATCTGTGTATCCAATACTTCTTCATACAATGGGCATTGACGTGTTGTTAAATTTTCCATTTGTACTTCAATTAATTTTTCTATTTTTTGAGCATCCTCTTGCAGAAGACGTAGCGCCTTCTCATGCAGTAAACTAGTAACTTCTGGCACAGACATCGTTTTCCCCCCTCGTGCGCATCCGCTGTCATATATATATTAATATTAGACGAAAAACTAACATTACACAAGCTCAAAACGAAAAGCGCTACTCTTTGTTAGAGCGCGCTTTTCATTACTTACCATCCATTACTATTCAGATACGATCTTAATATCTAAATTGTGTTTAGCAAAAACTTCTGACATTTTAGCTTTCGCTTCCTCAGCATCTGGACCATGCACGTGCAGCTCATAGGAATGACCGCCTACTAAAGTAGTGAACAATCCTAGAATGCTCTTCACATCGATATACTTATTGTCAGCTTGTAGAACAATTGATGAAGTAAATTGACTAGCTGCTTGAGAAATTTCAACAATAGCTGCATTATTAGACATGGTGATCCCTCCAACGAAATTTTGTAAACCTTTCCTTTGACACCATGATACATGGAATCTATATATCCATCAAGAGGAATTTTGACAATATTGCTAAAAAAGTTTTATTTAAGTCGATCGGCATTTAATCCTTCTAGTTCTGGCAAGACAAATTCCCCATCTTTGCGGATGAGAACATCATCAAAATATATTTCTCCGCCGCCGTATTCTGGACGTTGTATAAGTACCAAATCCCAGTGTAAAGACGATCTATTACCATTATCGGCATCATCATATGCTTGACCTGGCGTGAAATGTAAACTACCCGCGATTTTTTCATCAAATAAAATATCATTCATCGGATCCAATATATACGGATTAAATCCTATCGCAAACTCACCGATATATCTCGCACCTTCATCAACATCCAATATTTCATTTAATCGTTTCGTATTGTTGCTTGTAGCTTCGACTATTTTTCCATCTTGAAACGTAAACGATATATTTTCGAACGTTACTCCAGCTTCTACGCTTGGTGCATTATAAGTAATTTTCCCTTGGATAGAATGACGTACAGGTGCAGTAAACACTTCCCCATCCGGAATATTCAATTTACCGGCGCATTTCACCGCTCCAACACCTTTGATGGAGAATGACAGGTCTGTGCCTGGTCCAACAATTCTAACTTTGTCTGTGCGCAACATAAGCTGTTGCAACGAATCCATTGCTTTATCCATTTTGGAATAATCTAAGTTGCATACATCGAAATAGAAGTTTTCGAACGCTTCTGTACTCTTATTCGCCAGTTGAGCCATCGATGGAGTAGGATAGCGTAGAATAACCCATTTTGTCCGTTTCACTCGTTGTTCCAAATGTACTGGATTACGATATAGTTGGTCGTACAAGCGCATATTTGCTTCAGGCACATCACTAAGCTCATTAATATTATCGCCTGAACGGACAGCAATATAACCTTGCATTTGCTTCATTCGCTCCAAGTCCAAAGCAGCCCATAGTTTTATTTGCTCCTCACTAGCATGCATCAACATCGTTCGCAATACACTTTGATCACTCGTTTCAACAAATGGACGACCTCCTCGAAGTGCCACTTCTTCGATTAGACATTTTGTCAATTCTACTGCTTTGCCAGTTGTTTCAATGAGAACATTATCTCCTGGCTGAACATCGATAGAATAGCTAACCAAATTTTTTGCTAATGTTACCAATCTCGGATCACGCATAATAACAACTCCTGTTTACAATTCTAGTAATTATACTGTTATTTTCGGTAAATATCGTTACTTGCTTTCCCATCAAAAGAATGAAGTCGAACGGTCGTTTTACGAACTTCAGACATCGCTTTCCCGTCACGTTCATATTCAAAAGTAGTATGTTCATATAATCTTAACGGTAATATACTATGCACATCGATAACGATATCAATTTCTTGTTTTACCTGCAAAGATTGCAGCATCGTTTCTAACTGTTGTTCTGATTCACGTAGTGCCGATGTGACTTTTTGTTGATTTGCTGTCTGTGATGTTTGAATAATCGTCAATTCTCCCATTTGACTGCGTAGCTTTTGCTCCCAATATTGCTTTGACTGCTCATTATGCTGCGTTACTCTTATTTTCACAGTATTTCTATTTGTTTCGGGGTCCAACTGCTCTTGAACAACCGTCATTTGCTCTACTGGTAATTCACGCAACATCTTCATCACTTCGGCTGGATGCGTATAATTGTGATGGGTTTGATCAGATTGAATCGTTAATTTATGATGATCAGATACAGAACCTTGAAAAGTGAGCGGTTTGCTAACTTCCTTCCCTTCCACTTCCATAGCTGTAGCTCCACTAAATTGGTATTGATCCATAGCCATCAAACTAGCGTATGACAATGTTACCCAATCTTGTGCTTCTAGCTTATCGCGCATGAAACTACACCCACTGCTTATCAGCACGGTGCAAATGACAGCTATCAAACCCACACTTCTCCGAATACTTCGTCTATTGCACAACAATTCCGCCCATATTTTTTGCATAAGTTACTTCCTCCAGTACTAATTGTTCTATCAACTAGCATCCCAAAAGAAGTTAATCCTTATGCGAAAAAAATAACTTTCCATCACTTCAGCTTTGTTCGTCAACTACAATACGATTTCTGCCCTCATGTTTTGCTTCGTACAACGCCATATCAGCTTTATAAAATAGTGATTCTACACTAATTTTTTGGTGACTACTTAACCATTCCGACACGCCGCATGATACTGTCACCTGTGGATTTGTCTGCTCTTCTACTTGTTTTCGGATTATCTCTGCAAATGTCACTGCATCAGATACGCGCATCATCGGTAAGTAAACTGCCAATTCCTCTCCGCCCCATCTAGCTGCAATATCTCCTGAACGAATAGATGTTTTAACAATGTCACTCACTTGAATTAATATTTGATCGCCAATTTGATGACCAAAAGTATCATTCACTTGCTTGAAGTAATCTATATCAACTAATATTAACGATCCGTAATTATCAAAGCGCTGTTTCAATTGAATCTGCTCATTCAAATAATGTCTGGCATGTAAACCAGTTAAATTATCGGTAATGACCATACGACGTACTTCAGCATGAAGTGAGGCATTGACAATCGCTAATCCCACATGAGTACTTATGACCTGCAACAATTTATAATTTTCGTATGAAAAATAATTAGCAATGCGATGAGCAATCAAAATCGCCCCAATAACTTCCCCGTCTACAAATATAGGAGAAGCAATTAAAGAGCGGGACTTTGTCCGCTCCATCAAAGGAGACGCAACCGTTGCAGTATTGTTATAATCAGAAATGATTAACGGTTCTTTTGTCCGATATACGATGCCAGTAAAACCGTCATTGATCGAATATTGTTGTCGCGAAAGAGTGGTAACATTACTTGACATCACTTCGAAAGTGTCTTTTTCCTTATTTAATTGCATAACGCAACAAAAATCAGCCTGGAAGATCGAGAGCATCTCTGTTATGGCAAAGTGCAGTATATCTTTCAACCGTAACGATTGATTCAAACGTTTCGTCATTTCATTAATAAGACGTAGCTCTTTAATAAGCATATTAGATTGCTCATATAATTTTGCATTTTCAAATGCAGAACCAGCCATATCTGCTAACATTCTCACGATTTGCAAATCTTCTTCATTCCATCGATCTGTTTGTACAATAATTTGTAAAATACCATACGATGCTTGTTTCCCAGAAAGTGGTACAGCACATACTAATTGACCGCTAGCTAATTGTTCATGTACCGTTTTACCATTCAAAAATGCTTCCGTAATGATATTATCGGTCATCATGTCAAACACTAATGGTCTAATTCGTACGTCACCGTGGACATGATCTTGGGACAAATATAAGTAAGCTTCTGAGCTATCAAATAACATCTCAACACTATGTAACAGCTCACCTAACACACCAGAAACATCAATCTGATTCGACATATGTCTCGAAGCGAGCAATAATGCCTCTCGCTTTTTCAATTCGTGATGTACCTTTTGTTCTTGTTCAGCAATACGTTTCGTATAAGATTGCTCTAACATACAATAAAAACAACTTCGATAATGCAAAGCAAATGCATGAACAGTTGCTTCTAATAGATGCTCCTCTACTTGAGAGAGATAAGCAAAAACAGCAAATACCGTCTCATCACTACGTTTAACTAATGGAATAGCAGTAACTTGCCATGATAATTGCTTGTTTTTAGTCAAATGACGATTCGTAATCGCTTGTAGTGTTGTTTGTTTAAGCAATGCATTCACTGATATCTCTTGCATATGTAGCGATTGAAATTCATCACTTGCTGTATGTATATTACCATCCTTATCAAGGATGACAAATACGCCAGTTGTATTCGCCAACAATGCGATAATTTCTGAATGCCATTTCGAGAAGCTTTCTTCTAATAATCCCGTCATATGTAGTTCATTCGCGTGATTCAAATCTTCAGCAACAAACCAGATTAAATCATTATCCAGCTTGGTCTCCATCAGCTCCCACCCTTCTAGCAAATGACATGGAGATGAGCTCTCATTACGTTTATCATACTTTATTGCTGTTCATCTTGCACTACAATCTTCATACTTTCTCATGGAATCCAGCATCTTTTTCAATTTTATTGTGTACATCGGATCAATTACCAATTATATCAATATAATTAGCTATTTATGTTGACTTTTATTACAGATCATCTATAATAAGAATGTTGAATATATGGGCGTACGGTTTTGTGTCACCCTCATGTAATATGTTCGCGGATTAGCCAGCGGCTGTAGTGCTAATCATGAGCTGTAGTACTATAAAGTACAAGCATCGGATATATTCGGCGAAACACAACCCCATTTATCTATCAAAAATTGATTTGATGAAGGAGTTAACACGACGCATGGCACGTTATACAGGACCTAAATTTAAACTAAGCCGCCGCCTTGGAATTTCTCTAAGCGGTAATGGAAAAGACTTGAAGAGAAACTTCCCACCAGGACAACATGGACCAACTCAACGTAGAAAAATTAGTGGATATGGTATCCAACTTCAAGAAAAACAAAAGCTACGTCATATGTATGGTTTGCAAGAGAAACAATTCCGCAACCTATACGACAAAGCTGCTAAGATGAAAGGTATCGTTGGTGAGAACTTTATGATCTTGTTGGAAAGCAGACTTGATAACCTAGTTTATCGTTTGGCACTTTCTAACTCTCGTGCTGGCGCACGTCAATTGGTTTCTCACGGACATATTACTGTTAACGGTAAAAAAGTAGATATCGCTTCTTATACGGTATATGTAGGTGATGTTATTGGTATTCGCGAACGTAGTCGCTCTTTAAAAACAATTAAAGAAGCAATGGAAGGTCGCAACCACCTACCAACATACCTAGAATTTAATGAGCAAGCTTTGGAAGGTAAATTTATTCGTCTTCCTGCTCGTGATGAGCTATCGCAAGAAATTGACGAGAAGCAAATCGTTGAGTTCTACTCACGTTAATTAGTTCTAAACCGAAAATCAATGCAGAAAAAAGCCCTAAACCCTTTGTTTATGAAGTGCTCCCTGTCAAGTGGACAGTGTAAAAAACAAAAATAGTTAGGTTAGATACCTCGGCTCGTTTTAACAGAGCTGAGGTTCTTTTCGTTACGCAGCTCTTCGGTATTCGTTAGGTGAA